>DAOVGZ010000107.1 GCA_030672115.1 bacterium
ACTTCTTCTTCCATCAGTTGCTTTTCAGTCTCCAATTCTATTATTGTATCTGCCGATTCCTTATTTTTGTCTAACATATCGATACTTGCAATTTCAATTTTTTTCACTTCTTCTTCCATCAGTTGCTTTTCAGTCTCCAATTCTATTATTGTATCTGCCGATTCCTTATTTTTGTCTAACATATCGATACTTGCAATTTCAATTTTTTTCACTTCTTCCAGCATTTGTATTTCTGTTTTTAATTTTATTATTTTAGTTATCTGTTTTTTTCGTTTCTTAAATATTTCTTTTTTTTGCAAAACAGCTTTATTTTGAGCTTTTTTTCTTTCAGCCCGTGCCTTCAAAGCTTTTCTTTCTTCATCCAGCAATTTGTCTCCAGCAAAATAACCGGATAAATTTTCATTATATAATTCAACATTTAATTTTCTGTGAGTAAATTCTCCCAACCCCTCCTTCAAGCGATTGTCATACGAAGCGATCATTTGTCTCATCTGAGCAACATTAAATATTGACAAAAATTTATCTTTATTTACCATTCTATAAAATCCTAATACTACAAAAATCGAGATAATAACTATTATCGCAACCTTAACCCAATTCTTCCTGTTCTGTAAAACAAAAAAACAAAGAACGCTAACAACAAAAATAATTGATGCAAAATTACTCAACATTCCCATTCTGCTAGTATTGAATAAATATTTATAGGGCATTAAAATTAAAATGAGTGCGATAAAGATACCTTTCATCCACTTGTTTGAAAACGATCGCGCCATGACCAACGATATACATAAAAACCCATAAACCCAATCAGATCTAAACGACCAAAAAACAAACATCAACAAAATAATCGAAATAATTAAGACTTTTCTTTTAACATCAAAAAATTTACTCGAATAAAAGAAATAACTAAAAACTGCAAAAAAAGGATAATAAAATAGCGCTGCATGTCTAAAAGCTAACGGGCCCCACGTCAAATATCCATATAGCGCTTTTATTAAAATAAAAATTGAATAAAGAATCAGACAAAGACCATGCTTGACAGGTATTTCTTTGATTTTTTTGTACATGAATGTAGATAGGATAAAACAAATAAAAAGAAGGACTTCTCCAATGAAGATCGGAAAATCAAGAAAAGAGAGCCTTACATGCATTTCAGCAAAAACAGAACCGAACACTATATAGCAGAACGAAAACAAGCCAAGAATTATTATCCCGCATGTAGATGTTATATTATAATTTTTGTTACTAGTTATCATAAATCACACTAATCATTCGTTTGTATTTCTGCCTTTCCTTCTGAATAAAAAACCTTTTTTAAAACCAATAATGATAAAGGTATTACTATTGGAAACAAATAAAAAGCTATTCTACCCACCACCGAAACTCTTACTAAAAAAGGAACAATAAAAGGTAATAACATGAGCCATAATTGTTTTTTTATAAAAACAGGCTTATCCATTTTTATAAGTGCGTATAAAAATAAGATCCATAAAAACATAAAAGTCTGTATCATCTCTATAAATGTATACAATCTTATTGAAGACATTCCTTCCAAAATAGTTTTTTTCAGTAAAGTGATGTCCGTCAATATCCCAAAAATGTTATGACCTGATGGAACATAACCTATTTTTGAAAAAACAATATAAATAAAAACTGCTGGTACGCACACCAATAATTTTTTTGAAAAAACAGTTCTATCATTTAGGACAATCATTAACAGTACTACAAAAACTGCTTCTTTCGTTAACACCCCAAATAAAAAACAAACAGAAAGCCAAAACAATCTGTTTTTCATTATCATATAAAAACACGCCATCACAAAAAAACATGCCATTGAATCTATTAAAGGAACTGTATAATAAGTCACAACAAAGAATGAGGTAAAATATAGAAAACAGCCTGCCAGGCTCTCC
>DAOVGZ010000109.1 GCA_030672115.1 bacterium
AAGCAAAAGCAAAACCGATTATTGAAAAATATTTACAAGCGTATCGATTACTAAGTAACACGTACCCTCTTGTGCAAACAAACCGAAAAAGTGTACGTGAATTAGAAAAAATGCGTGATGGAACACCAAGTTTGCGCAATAAAGCAACAATCAAAATAAAAAAACTCAATGCTGAATATCGAATTTTAAAATCTGAGTATGACAAAAAAATCATTTCGATTAAACGATTAACCCCTGAACAACAACAACTTATAAATAATATTTCACTAGAATATACCGCTAAATCTAAAGAAATTTTAGGAAAGGTTAAATAAAAAAAGGAAAAACTCTATGAATAAAACAATAGGAATAAAAACAATTTTTTTAAGCTTTTTTTGTTGCATAATGTTCAGCTATGAACCAATCAATGCAAGTGAAAAACAAATAAAATCAAAAAACATCGTCCAACAAGAAATAGAAACTCAAATTTCGCATCTACAAAAAACAGTTAAAAAAATTGAAGCTCTTAAAATCACACTCCCTATTATTTTATTTGGAGGAAGTACAGCTCTAGTAACTGTTGGAGCTGTAGCAACACTAGGAGCTCTTGGTTTAGCAATTTTAGCTCCTGAAGTAATGATTCCCCTTGAGGCTACAGGACTTGCAGTGCTCGGAATTAAAGGCGTAGCAACCATAACAACAATTGTTGCCGGATTATTCACTGCTGGAGCTGCCTTGACAGGTATTGCCTCAACAATCGGTACTTCTGGTGGTCTTTCTACCTCAGTTATTATCGTTTCTTTACATGCACTAGCAACATTAGAAGCTATAGAACAAAAAAATCCTGGCATTCTAACCGAAAAACAAAAAAATATTATCGCTTCATTTAAAAAACATCAACAAGGTCCAATTTTTAAAGGAATTATCAAAGGATCTCAACTAAATAATGCGCTAGATAATGCAGTAAAAAAAGTAGAAATTTTATATCCAGGAATGAGTACCAATAAAACTTTGATAAAAAAAGTTAAAAACTACATTAAAGCTATCCACCAAGAAAAAAATCTTTCCTTAGCTCTTGCGGCTTATCAACGAAAAAAAGAAAGTTATGAAACAATAAAAAATGAATCTAAAAAATGGGGTAAAAAATATAACCAAGCAAATTTAAAACTTATTGCTCTTAACCTTAACCCCAAAATTTTAATACTAAAAATTGAGCACAAAAAACTTAAGAAAAAAGTTGCAACCATTGAAAAAGAAAACAAAACCATTCAAAAAGATCTTGCTGAAATAATTAAAGAATATAGAAAAAATGTTGAAACTATTTTATCTCCTGCCAAAAAGCCAATTAAAAAGGAAATCGTATGAAAACAATAAAAAAAACAGCTGGAATACTTACAATTATTTGTTTAATGATACAAAGTACTCAAATAACCTGTAGCTCCAAACCATTAACACAACAAAAAATAACAAGTTATGATGTTGAACAAAAAATTAATACATTAAAAACAACTATTAAATCAATTAAAAAATTAAAAACTATAACCGCCCTTTTGATTGCTGGCTCAGCCGCAACTACAGGTATTAGCCTTATTGTTGCAGCCGCTCTTGGTCTTGGAATTTCGTTTTTTTCTGGAGGCATAGCACTTGCACCAACAGTCAAACTTTGCGTTGGAATAGCTGCATCGGGGGCAATTATTACAGCCACCATCCCTGCACAATTCCTTGCTATATTTGGCATAGGCTCAACAGCAGGAATTATCACAGCGTTTACTCAAGCACAAGCATTACAAAATATTGAAAAACAAAATC
>DAOVGZ010000085.1 GCA_030672115.1 bacterium
GCAACAAAAAGAAAAAAATATTTTGACAACAAAATTAAATGATGTTGGCTTAGTAGAGCAATTTTTTGGAAATGTACATGGGAAATGGAGGAGGGGTGTTATTGCGGATCGAATTGTTGAAAGATTGAAAATAATTACAAAAAAAAATATTAAATTACATCTAAAAAATCCAAATGTTTCTCGTAACTTAAAGCTAAATAATAAAGTTGTTAAACAGTTTTACAGTCAATTATTAGATGACTATGTTAATAAAAAGTTAGGTCCTGCTGTTAAGGGTGAAAAAATATTTTCTATTAATATCGATAATATTCAAAAATATTCAAAAGACATCTGTGAGAAAAAAAGTGCGAATGATATTGAAAAATATAGTCTGAAAACAACTATAAACAAAAAACAGTTAACTGAAATCTTAAGTTCTAAGGAAATGATTCAAGATTATATTAATGTTGAAAATTTACAAAAAATAACTATTTTACCAAATAATTATTTACACCGAATTGAAAATCACGAAAAAATGTTAAAAAAAACAAAAAGTATTGGACTTGGCGCACGAAAGAGTGATGGTGATTGGCTTGACGCTGAAGAAATGAGAAAAATTATTAAAAATGAGTGCGATCACGGTATGCTAGCTGATGTTAAAGATTGTACATATATTGTTTATGATGATCTTGCTGTTATTGGTAAAGAGTACGATTCAAATTGTAGTCTTATATTAGAAACGGCAAAAAAAACGATTAAAAATCCAAATCATAAAGTTGTTTTTTGTATTGGGACAATGAGTCAAGAAAAGGCTTCTTCTGGTCATTGGTTCCCTTTGGTTTGGACATCAAATCGTTGTTTTACTATGGATTCTTTAGATAATAAGATTCGTCTTGAAGATAAAAGTGTAAAAACTATTTTTGATAAATTTGAACATTCTAAACTTTGTTATAAAGCAGGATCAGTGCTTGCAAGAAATTCATGTCTGGGCCCTTGTTTTTTAAACAAGCGATCATTTGCTATGGCTCCACTTGTTTATTTAATGAATAAAAGTAAATTTTCAAAAAAAGAATTCTCTCTAATATGAAATTTATAAATAATCCCACAGTTTTTTAGACTGTAGGATTATTTATTTAAACGTTAAAACGAATTAAAACAAGGTCGCCATCCTGAACTAAATAGTCTTGTCCTTCACGGCGAATTTTACCAAGTTCTTTTAGGCGTGCTTCTGTTTTGTATTTGAAAAGATCATTGCAATTGAAAATTTCAGCACAAATAAAACCGCGTTCAAGATCTGAATGGATTTCTCCACCAGCTTCTCGTACGGTTTTTCCTTTAATGATTGGCCAAGCATGTGCTTCTTTTGGTCCGCAGGTAAAAAAGGTAATAAGACCAAGATTGGAAAAAGTTTTTTGAATGATGCTTTCTAAACTTTTTTGTTTTAAACCAAACATGTCCATCATTTCTTGAATTTCATCATCAGCAAGTTGAGAAAGTTCGTACTCTATTTTTGCACAAATGGGAATAACTCTTTCGGCGCCAAATCTTTTGAGTAATGCTTGGTAGTGTTTGTTGTTTTTATAACCATCATCTTCAAGTTCATCTTCTGCAACGTTTGCAATAATTAAAAAGTTTTTTGAACTTAAAAGAGGAATTGTTACAACAGACGTTTGGGTGCATATTGTACGTACTTTTTGTTCGTCTGCATCTTCAAGGGCTTGTTGGATGTTAAGGAGTAATTCTTTTTCTGCATATAATTCTTTTAATTCAGCTGCTTTGCCTTGAAGCATTTTTTCTTGTTGGGCAAATTTTGCAAGTCGTTTTTCAACCGATTCTAAATCTTTGAGCATAAGTTCTGCAACAATTGTTTCGTAATCATCAACAGGGCTTATGGTTGGCGAGGTATGAGTAATATTGGAATCTTCAAAACAACGCAAGACGTGTAAAATTAAATCTACTTCACGAATATGGCTTAAAAATTTATTGCCAAGACCTTCGCCTTCTGCTGCTCCTTTGACAAGTCCTGCAATATCGACAAATTTTACGGTGCTAGGAATTTTTTTTGCAGAGCCATATATTTTTTGTAAAGCATCAAGGCGAGTATCAGGAACTTCGGTGATGGCAACGTGTGGATCGATGGTGCAAAAAGGATAATTTTCTGCAGGAATAGAAGATTTTGTAAGGGCGTTAAAAAGAGTTGATTTTCCCACGTTTGGTAAGCCAACAAGGCCAGCTTGGATGCTCATGTTTTTTTTCTTTCTTAATATTCATAAAATCAATTTAAATAGTTCTTCTTAGTTTGCTTTAAAAACGGTTATTTTTCAATAAGCAGTTACCTTAAGTTTGCGGGAATATTTTTTTTGTGATAATAGTGATTTTGCTGTGAAGAAGTATTGTTTTTTCTATTTTAAGGAGAGTCGTTAATGAAAGATTTTATGGGCAAACTCGTTTGGATTTTGACTGCTATTGGTGCAATTAACTGGGGACTTGCAGCTCTTGGTTTTGGTCTTTTTCAACTTCCACCACTCAATGCTATGCCTGGCCTTGTTAAGCTTGTTCAATATTTTGTAGGTATTTCAGGTATTGCAAGTTTATATATGTTTTTCACTCAAAAGTCTTGCTGCAAATAATCTCTAAAAAATAAGACTAAAAAAGATTGGTCTTGGTTTGTTAAAAATCAAAACCGATCTTTTTTTATTTATGGCATCAACTTGCTAAGACAATGTTTGTGCTTTTTTGTGCAAGTTCTATATCCTGTGCAAGTTTTGCAAAAATTTCATCACGGAGTTGTTCATAAGCTTTGAATTTTTTTTCATCAGTAACATTGAAGCTAAAAATTCGGGGACCATTTTTTGGATCAAGCACAAGATCTTGGGTTAAAATTGCGCAGTAAATTATTTCATCACAATTTTTAATTTGTTCAGGGTCGTTTCGTAGGGCATCAAGGATTGTTTTTGTGTTATAGGTTTGTGTGTTGTTAACTGTTTCATCTATTCTGTCACCA
>DAOVGZ010000064.1 GCA_030672115.1 bacterium
TCTTGTTTTTACATTGTATAAAGAGCTTATTGCTGGTGTTGCAGAGCCAAGAATAATAGGTATGCCGATAGTGTGAGCTCGCAAAAGAGCAGCTTCTTTGGAATTTATTTTTGGATGTTTTTTTTCTTGGTAGCCGGTCTCGTGTTCTTCATCAACAATAATAAGGCCAAGATTTGCGATTGGCAAAAGTATGGGCAAGTGTACACCAATAATAAGCATAGGTGTTTTTGCAAGAAGAGCTTTCCATAATATTTTTTTGTCTCTGGCGGTTGTTGCTGAATGAAATCCAAAAATAGTTATTGTTTCTGGCAATTGTGCACGTAAAATAGATTCAAACTGTAACGCAAGGGTAACTTCTGGCAATAATAAAATAGCTGATTTTTTTTCATTAATAGCAGCTTCTATCATTGTTTTATAACATTCAGTTTTTCCCGATCCAGTAACACCATGTAAAACCGTAGGCGTATAGATAGGCTTTGTAATTTTTGGAAGAATAAAATCAACAACTTTTTGTTGTTCATCTGTAAGAGTAACTGCTTTTTTTTCTGTTATAACTTTTGCAGGTGATGCTATAGCATTAATTTTTGCAGAAGCTGAATCGATGAAGGTGCGAATCCGTTTAAAAAAATGAAGAGGTTCAATCTGATGATAACTGCTCAGCTTTGCAATAAAATTTTTATAGTTTTGATCTTGAGGGAATGGTTCTATGGCAAGTGCGGGTCGAATCTCAAAATTATTACCAGCAGGTTTTTTTTCGTATTGATTTATAACAAGTGCATGTTCGGTTCGTTTTTGAATTGGTACATGAACAATATGTCCGATTAAATTGGTTTTTTTCCAATCATCGGGAACTTTGTACAAGAGTGGTTTGGGAAATCCTTTTAAAAGGCGAACATGAATAAACATAAAGTAAAGTATACTATATGTAATTTTCAAGAACTATGTTTTTTTCGAAGACAGTAACTAACATAAAATATTTTTAGAAAATTCTTGTCTTGCGTATTTAAATTGCAACAGGATCGCTTCAAGTTGAATATATTTTTTTGCATGAGGATTAATCCATTTTTTTATTGTACGATCACAGTCAGGGCAGACTCCCCATGGTCTTATATTTCTTACACTCGGATCGTTTTTATTAAAGACGTAGAATCGTAAACAATCGAGTTTAATACTGTGAGGATTACTTCTCGGCAGAGGATACGGTTCGGTGAAGTCAAAGTGTATGCACATTCTAGAGTTTGAATGATTTTTTTGGATGATATTAAGGAGCGGAAGCTGTTTTAATCTGGATTTGAGTAGAGATAGAGTTTTTTCTGCCTCCGATTCTAAAGTAATAATAGTTTTTAATATTTTTTCAAGGGTTCCGTTTTCTTGTGCTTTTTGTCCAATAGTTTGTAGATTTTTTATGTAATATAGGAGATTTTTGATAATTTTTTCGGTTTTTTCAGTTTTTGTTTCGAATTTATTACAGTGATCGACACAGGCAACTTGTACTGTTGGTGTAATAAGTAGGGCAATAAAAAATAGCTTTTTCATATGTTTTCCTTATCCTCGCATTTTGATAATTCCACATTTATTTATCAGTATAAAGGAGTGATTAAAATATTCAAATGGTACTTTGTTTGGATGATTGGCAGAGTTTTTTATTGTTTTGCAGTTCAGATGTATTTGATTCTTGATGTTTCTGTATAATGTTTTCTTTGCTAATTTGTGTTACTCTTTTATTAAAATTTTTCTATCTATTTGCTTAAGGGCTCATACCAATGAAATTTAATGCTAAAAAAACAGTTTTTAAAATAGTAATTTTTTTGTCAGATATCACTGTCGTCGTTTTTTGATAACTTCATTTTTTTCTTTTGAAAAAGAGTCACGTTTTTTGCAAATAATTTATTTCGTTCTTCTTTTTCGGTTTTCTCTTTTTTATATATAAATGATTTATATTTTTTATAGCGTTTTACTATCAATGTATCTATGTCAATGTTGGGGTATGTATATCTGGCTGGGTATTTATGGTTTTTTAAAATGAGATTTGCAAGCTCGCGTAGTTCTAAATTTTTTGGATTATTTAAAGCAAGAATTATTATCGTATCAAGAGTGCCAAATGTATAAGGTGAATCTTGTGTATTAATTTTATCTTTGACGCGTTTTTTTATGGATTTAAAGTCTTGTAATTTAAAAAAGGTTTCAACACATTTTTTTTCGGCAAGATATTCTCTTCGAAACCAAACAAGACCTTTTTTTAGGCAGTAGGCACATTCTGGGAAATAGATCTTTTCTCCTTTAGGGCATTTTTTTCCATTAAGACATGTATCAGGAAAAAGAGGTATAAGATCAAATCCTTGGTTTGCATAATGAGCAACTTCGTGACAAATAACACCTTTGGTTAATTCAAGATCAGCTGTAATATCTTCATTAATATGTATCTCTGCTGTATTTTTAGATACAAACCCTCTTATTCGATTATTTTCTTGGTTGTCTATTTTTGTTATTTTGATTGTTAAATTTTCGATTGCTTTTTCTGTGGTGGTGTCGATACCCATGTGGCTTGCATAGATAAAAGCTGCTTGTTGAAGTTTTGGTTGATTGATAATTTTTATAAGAAAATTAATTGGTTGAAATAGTTTTGACTTCCAACCATATGTTTGTTGGGTATTAAAAGTTCCTAACAAAACAAAAAATAACAAAAAAATTGATTTTTTAATCGAATTTTTCATAAAAACCCCTATTTTAACGTTCTTTTTTAAGTGTTCTACTCTTTATTTTAAGTATAAAGGCGCCGCTAAACCATTCAAATGGTAATTTATTTGAATGGCTGGCAGGGGCTTTTGTTGTTTTGTAGTTCAAATAGACAATTAATATTTATGTGCAATGCGGGTTTTGTCAATTTGTGTTATCCTTTTATTAAAATTTTTCTATCTATTTGCTTAAGGGCTTATCCCAATGAAATTTAATGCTAAAAAAACAGTTTTTTTAATTGATGGTTCATCGTTTTTGTATCGCGCTTACTATGGTGTGCGACCATTGCATACAAGCAAAGGGGTTCCGGTACAGGCAGTTTATAGTTTTTGTCGTATGATCAAAAAATTAGTTAAAAAGTTTGATGGATCTTTTATTTCTCTTGTATGGGATAGTAAAGGCAAAACAACACGTCATGAAATGTTTCAGGATTATAAAGCAAATCGTCAGGCGCCACCTAGTGATATTTTTGATCAAAAAAAACTTATAGTTGAATTTGCAGATTTAATAGGATTACATCAAATTTCTAAAGTTGGTGTAGAGGCGGATGATATTCTTTATTCTATTGCTCAAGAGCGATCAAAAGCGGGTGATTTTGTTGTTGTTATTACATCAGACAAAGATATGGGGCAGATGCTAACAGAAAATATTGTTATGTTTGATGCTTTTAAAGATAAAATTATGGATGTTGTAGCATTTGAAGAAAAGCTCGGTGTTCCTATCGCAAAATTTCCGTTTTATTTTTCATTGCTTGGAGATGCTTCTGACAATATTCCTGGTGTTCGTGGAATTGGCAAAAAAGGTGCAATGGAATTGGTTAACCAGTTTAATTCGCTGGAAGATTTATATGCAAATCTTGATAATGTAAAACGTCCTCGTCAAAAAACAGCTTTGCAAAACAATAAAGACAATGCTTTTTTAAGTAGAAAACTTTTTTTATTGCAGTACGAAAAAACAGGTGTAAAAAAAACTGACTTGCAGTTTAATAAAGATGATTGGGCTAATGCGCGTTCATTGTTCGCAAAATTAGAATTTAAAACGTTACTCAAAGAGCTGCAATCTGAACAACTATCTCTTTTTCCAATTGTTGAAACAAAAATGGATGTGCATAAAAAATATAAATTACGTGCTATTACTACAGAACAGCAACTGAAAGAACTTTGTTTTCAGCTTAAATCTGTTAAGGCGTTTGCAGTTGATACAGAAACAACTGGCTTGCGTACATTGCAAGATGAATGTGTTGGTATTTCTTTGTGTATGAAAAAAGGTGAAGCATACTACATTCCTTTTGGACACAAAACTATTGAGAAACAGTTAAAAAAAGAAACTGTTATTACTGCACTCAAGCCGATTTTGGAAGATCCAAAAATAGAGAAATATTTACAAAATGCTAAGTTTGATCAACTTGTTTTGCTTCATGCTGGAATTAATCTGCAAGGTCCGATTTTTGATACGCTTATTGCTGCACAACTTATTGCAAAAGAGTGGCAACGGAAAAAACTAGAAGATCTTTCTGAACGTTATCTTGATGAACCGATGTTAACTTACGAAGAAATTGTTAAGCAAAATAAGTATAAAAATTTTTCATATGTTCCTTTGCATGTAGCAACACAATATGCGTCTATTGATGCACATCAGACGTTTCGACTTAAAAAGATTTTTGAAAAAGAATTAAAAAAAGAAAAATTATTCAAGCTTTTTAAAAAACTAGAAATGCCGTTGGCACATGTCTTGTTTCAGATGGAGTCAACAGGAATAGGTTTTGATTTAGAAAAGATTGCAAAGTTAGATGTTCAGGTTTCAAAAGAGCTGGTAACAATTGAAGAGAAAATTTTGGCCGCTGTTGGTGATGAGCATAAAAATATTAATTTAAACTCACCAAAGCAGGTTGAAAAACTTTTGTTTACAGATTTGCAACTTCCGCCACAAAAAAAGAGTGCAAAAAGAACTGGATATTCAACGGATCAAGAAGTATTGAAAGAATTGGCCAAAGTTCATCCTGTTCCAGGTTTGATTATGCGGTATCGTGAATTGTTTAAACTTAAAAGTACATATATTGATAGTTTGCCTGGATACGTTAATCCAGAAACAAAACGCATTCATACAACGTTTCGTCAAACATCAGTAGCAACAGGGCGTCTTGCAAGTTCTGATCCTAATTTGCAAAATATTCCGGCAGACGGCTCTGGTTATGGCATAGAAATTCGTGCCGCATTTATTCCTCAAAAAAAACATATTTTCCTTTCTGCAGATTATTCACAGATAGAGCTGCGTGTACTTGCGCATCTTTCTAAAGATAAAAATTTAACAAATGCTTTTTTGCAGGGACATGATATTCATGCAGAAACAGCGGCGCGCCTTTTTGATGTTGAACTTAATGACGTAACGCACGATCAACGACAAGTGGGCAAGCGAATAAATTTTAGTATTTTGTATGGTTTAACCCCGTTTGGTTTATCTAAAGATTTAGATATTTCTTTTGGCGAAGCAAAAACATATATAGAAAAGTATTTTGAACAATATCCAGATGTTTCTGTTTGGATGGATTCTATTGTTAAAGAAACAAAGCGCAATGGATATGTGGAAACACATTGGGGGCGCAGGCGCTATATTTCAGGCATTTATGAAAAAAACAGAAATCTTTATGATTTAGCAAAACGTGTTGCTATAAATACAGTTGCACAAGGAACTGCTGCAGAGATAATGAAGTGGGGCATGATAAATCTTAACAATGCTATAAAAAAACAAAATCTTGATGCAAAAATCTTATTGCAAATACATGATGAACTGCTTATTTCAGTAGCAGAAGATCAAAAAGAAATAGTTGAAAAACTTGTTAAAAAAACTCTCGAATCTGTAGTTGATTGGGAAATTCCACTTATTGTTACA
>DAOVGZ010000072.1 GCA_030672115.1 bacterium
ATTTTTTTTACCTTTTTTATAGATGCAAAGGCAATAGTTTTAATTAAAAAGAAGAATGAAGGCGTTTTTTTAGCATCACTAACGCAATCAAGATTTACAAAGTACGCTACAGCTTCTGTCAAAGGCTTTCGCCTAGGTTAATTACATTTGAGCCTGCAAATAAAAATAAAAAACTTTATAAAAATTGTTTTTTATTTTACTAAAAAATATCTACAAAACAATTGGCATTGCGATATTGTTAAATGGACGTGGTGTGTTGTGATCACCATAAAATACATTTGGTACGCCATAAGTAAATGGAACTTCATTATTGCAACAAGCATTATTGAGGAATGAGTTACAACCCCCACCAGCAATACCTGTTCCTACAAATTGACCAAATGCTGCTGTGTCACAAACGGTGTTATTTTTTAATAAACAGTTAATTGGACTATTCATAACAGAAAACACTTGTATCTCATTACCATTTGCAGGACCAAATCCTCCAGCTGTCAAAAATTTACCATCAGATGATAGTGCTACAGAAAGTACAGAAGATCCATAGTTTTTAGAAGTGACAAAATTAAGAATTGAGCCATTAAAAGAAAAAATTTGAATTTCATCACCACTTGCAGGAGTAGCTCCTCCAACAATCAAAAATTTACCATTTGGAGACCATACAGCTGAGTTGAAAGACGTACCATAGTTTTTAGAAGTGACAAAATTAAGAATTGAGCCATTAAAAGAAAAAATCTGAATTTCATCACCACTGATAGGACTTCCCCCTCCAGCCATTAAAAAACTGCCATTTGGAGACCATGCTATCGATACAACAAAAGATCCATAATTTTCAGATGTAACTAAATCAAGAATTGAACCATTAAAAGAAAAAATCTGAATCTCATCGCCACTTGCAGGGGCAACTCCTCCAACTGCTAAATATTTTCCATTTGGAGACCATGCTACAGAACGCACACTTGTTCCATAATTTTCAGATGTAACTAAATCAAGAGTTAAACCATTAAAATAAAAGACTTGAATTTCATTATTATTTGTAGGTGTTTCTCCTCCAACTGCTAAATGTTTTCCATTTGGAGACCATGCTAATGAAAAGATACCACCACCGTAATTTTCAGAATCAATCAACGTTAAAATTGAACCATTAAAAGAAAAAATCTGAATTTCATCACCACTTGCAGGAGCAAATCCTGCAACAGCCAAATATTTACCATCAGGAGACCATGACAAAGAACGCACACTTGTTCCATAATTTTCAAATGCAACTAAATCAAAAGTTGAATCATTAAAAGAAAAAACTTGAATTTCATCACCATTTGTAGGTGTTTGTCCTCCAACGGCTAAAAATTTTCCATTTGATGACCATGCTAGGGAGTAAAGGCTCGAGCCATAATTTTCAGAATCAATTAAACTTAGTAAATCATCACCTTCTAACAAAACAGGATCCAAGGCGATGCCGTAAGAAACAGCACTTACAGTTGAAGTCATATCTGTTTCGTTGACAATACAGTCAATAATTTTTGTTTTTTCTTCAGTTCCTGTGAGTAAAATGCCGTATGCTTTGGTACAAAAAACCTCTCCACTCGTTTTAGTTTTTTTTACAACACAATTTTGCAGTAAGTTGGTACTACCATTTTTTGAACTAAAACCAGCGACTGTTGCAGGGCCGCAAGTTCTTAGTGCTTTGCAATGCTCAAAACAGTTAACTTGGCAATGTTGCATAGCAAAACCAATTTCTGTAGACCCAATAGCGTTGCAATTTTCAATTATATTGTTATTTGCATAAGAGCACTCAATACCGGTTGTGCTAGAAAGAATATTAAGAGAAAACAATTTACATTCTGTTACTTCAAAATTAAAAGTTCCATTCAGCTTTACTCCTGTACCACAATCAAATATTTTTAAGGTGTCCATATAAATATTTGAAGCTCCTGCATTAATCAAGATTCCACTTCCATCACCAACTCCATCAAGATTTGCAATTCGACCATTACAAATAAAAATTTCTTTTTTATCAGCATTAATAGTAATAACATTTTCATCGGCCATATCATGCGCAACTTCAAAACCATTTAAATCAAGGACAACACCATCTGAGTCTATAACAATTGGATACTCAATATTTTCTTTAAGTTTATAATTTGTTTTGGTACTAAGCGTAATTACGCCACCAGATTCATCTTCATTAGAAACAGGAAAAAAGGCAACGCGCCGCATCATTTGTCGAACACCTTCGTCTAGTTCAATTGTAACTACACTTTCAAATGAAAATAAAAAAATAAAAAATAAAATTTTTTGAAAAAACTTCATAACCAATCGATCCTTTTTTTTTAAAAATAAAAAACATTATGAACAAGTCTTATCTTTTTTAAAAAGGTAAAATCAAGTAATTTGTTGGACTTATAAATGAGGAGGAATAATATCCCACAAAAAAAACTGATTTAGTAAATTCAAGCGCTTTAAATTTATTCCATAAAAACATAAGGTGTCGTAAAGATGATGAAAGTAAAACAGTATCATTGCACATTGAAAGAACGTAACAATCGTTTGGCAACTGAATAGGGATATTATTTTTTTTAAAAAAAATCTCTGCACAAATATATGGTTCAAGTGTGACTGTTTTTTCTATTTTAAAAACAATATTATTATTTTTATTTTCACTAAAAACTTGTTTTTCCCCTAAAAAAAGATGATTCAACCACGAAATATTTTTATATGCATTTGGAATATATTCTGCAAGAGGCATTAAGCGGCTTTTATCATAAATTTGTTTTATTTTCCCATTTTTAATCCAATATAATGAATTAAAAACTTTTCTTTTTTTTTTGTGACATGCGCCAATAAAAAGTTGAACCTTGTCATGTAAAATATTATTGTTCCACATGGTAATAACATGTTGATGTTTATTAAGCGCAAAACGATAACTTAGCTCTGGCATAACAATTGTTGTTATATGCGGATGTTTTTTTAATAATGTACACATACGAAAATAAATTTCTTGCGCTACATCCATTGGGTGAGAAAACTTTGCACAATCAGGTGGACAAATATAACCAACAGTTTTTACAAAATTAGAAACAGGTACTTTTTTTTGTAGGAAAATGTGGCCATATAAAAACGGCAACATACAAAGAAAAACAAAAACTAAAAATCTTTTTTTTTGTGTGACAATAAAAAAAACTATGAATAGCGAAAACAGCATCATAGTCAAAAGTAAAAAGTTTGATCCCAACAATGGCAATAATTGCAACGTTTTTTGATATTGTACTAATGGAAGTAACGGAAAAAATAAGGGCTGGCCAATATAATCGCCAGAAATCCACAACAAACCTTGTGGCGCCCACCAAAAAAACAAAAATGTCCACAATAGTAATGGCAAAAATTGAAGCTGTTTTGCAAAAAGTAACTTTGTTTTTTTTATAAGCCAAAACCAAAAACCAGTATGGATAGAGCAATAAAGAATAAATAAAACTGGGAAAATAAATCGCCCTTTTCCATTGCATTCTGTTATAACAAGTTTGGCTAGTCCCCATGAATGAAAACTAAAAAAAATAATGCCCCACAAAAAACCGGAATAAAAATCTATTTTATTTAAACAAGCAAGACCAAGAAAAAAAAATGGTACTAGATAAAGAAAAACAAGCCAACATAAATACTGTGGACAGCATAGTGCACCATGCAACAACAATGCCGAAGTAATGATAAGCACTATGCTACTCAATACCCTGTTCCCAATTGTTTACGACAAAGTAATTATTATTTTTTTCAGTTTGTTTGCACTCAAGAGTACAGGCGCAAACAAAACCGGCGATTCCTGTTTCTTTTTTAACAAGCAATGCTCGTACGTCAACTGTAGTTTTTTTTGGCTTTATTGTTATATTTGCTTGATATTCAGGGAGACCTTGAATATTCCAGGTACCACCATCAAGCAAAATATCTTTTTGTTTGGTTAGAATTTTTTTAAAATGTTTTTTACAAAATAATATTCCATAGTTGAGTGCCCCGCAGGTCATATGAGAAAGCTGCTCTTTTTTTTGACGTTTTATAACAAGCTCTAATGTTAATGAATAATTTTTATACATGTGCAGGCACAAAAAAGTAATTGTAGACAAAATGAGAATCATTAATAAAAGAATTGAGCCATTTTTATTTGTTTTAATGTTATTCATACAATCATTTCATTTTTAAGATATGCAACACGTTTAAAGTGTTGCGGTTGTTTTTTTATGAATCGTGTAATGGAACATACAATATGTGAAAGTTGTTTTTTTGTGTTACTGAGTATTTTTTTATAAAAAGGTTTAAATGTTATTGATGTAATATTTCGAGCGACAATACTTTTGCGAGATTTTCCTTTTTCATGTTTAATTCGAACAATATTATTTTTTTCCTGTTGCCATGTAATTTTTTTATGATTACTATTCCAACTAATTTTTTTTTCACTTATTTCATTCCATGTTGCAAGGTTTTGTGAAGCACAAGAAACATCACGAACAAAGGCGTCGCATACAATTGATAATGACGCAATAGAGGTGTTTTTTCATTTTGTTATTATTCTTTCAGCGGTTGTTGTTATGGTAATTCAAGGGTTTGTTATCCGAGACAAGAACAAAGAGCTTGAAGCATATAGAAGGTTTGATAACGAGTTTGCAAACAAGAAGGGGGGCCAGTGAGCTTATTGCATTGGTTTTTATTGGTGATGGCTATTTATGCCGTGTTGGCTACATGGCTTTTTATTGGTTTCGTGGCTCAAATAATTCGCAGGCTTGTTCAGCTTGAAGAAAAAAGCAACGCTATCTATGATATTCTTTTAAAAGAACGGTTACA
>DAOVGZ010000069.1 GCA_030672115.1 bacterium
ACAAAATTACAACATGCTCACAACTATTATCAAACAAGAAGAACATACAAAAAAAATAATGAATACTAAAAAATTACGAGTTGCGGTTTTACTTGGTGGCAACAGCAATGAAAAAGAAATATCACTCGAATCTGGCAGAAATATTGTTTACAAACTTTCTCCACAAAAATATGATGCGCTTCCCGTTTTTGTTTCTAAAAATATGGAACTTTTTCGCATTGAACAAAAACAACTTGTTTTAAACTCAACTGCAGAACTAGAAAAAACTGTAACACCTGAATCTAAAATTAAATGGAATGACTTACCAAAAATAGCTGACTTTGTTTTTATTGCTTTGCATGGAGGACTTGGCGAAAATGGCTCTGTCCAAGGAACACTAGAAATGCTGGGAGTTCCATACAACGGCTCTTCAGTTCTTGCAAGCGCACTCTGTGCTGACAAACACAAAACAAATAGTTATTTAGAAAAAAAAGGTTTTGTCGTCCCTCAATCTCTTCTTTTGTGCAAAAAAGAATGGAACAAAAATAAAAACCTACTGCTAGAACGCATATACAAAACAATAGAAAGTCCGTTAATTATAAAACCTCATGATGATGGCTGCAGCATGCTAGTACAAAAGCTTACGTTCTCAAAAAATAATCTTGAACCAATTGAACATGCTCTTGATAACTTTTTTAACAATTCAGAAAAAAACTATGCCTTAATTGAACAATGCATTAAAGGCATGGAGCTAACGGTAGGTGTTTTTGGCAACGAAACAGTACAAGCACTACCACCAAGCCAATCTATTGTAACCAAAGATATTTTATCTCTAGAAGAAAAATTCTTGCCCGGAGCAGGCGAAAATCAAACTCCGGCGCCTCTTTCGAATAAAATTTTACAATATATACAAAAAACAATAGAAAATGTTTACAAAGAACTTGATTGCTCTGGTTATGCGCGTATTGACTGCTTTTATATACCAAAAAATAATTTTATCGTTATTTTGGAGATAAATACGCTTCCAGGTATGACGCCTGCAACCTGCATTTTCCACCAAGCAGCTGAAATTGGCATCCGCCCTATGGAATTTGTTGATCAGATCGTACAATTAGGACTTGAAAAGCACACATTTAAACAACCTTTAACTAGTTTAAAAAGTAAAGACCGCACACCCCTTTGACAGAAAAACAAAAATCCCATAACGTTGTTAATAAGAGGGCAAAGCGCCCTCAACTACAAATGGGACATTTCTTACAGGGATTTTATCATGACAAACTCGAAAAAAATAATTTCTATTACAGCAATGCTTTTACTGTATTCTTGCAGCACAATTGCTTTGAAAAACACAGTTGAAAACAAAAAAGTTATAGAACCTAAAGCAAAAACGTTATCTACTATCGTCAAAAAAAACAAGCCTACTAAACCAAAAAAAAATGGAATTAAAAAGAAAGTTTCTACATTTTTTAATCAATTTAAAAAACAAAAAACCAATCATCTTCATGTTGATAAGACAAACGCTTACTGCAAAAAAATAAAATCTGGTGTGACTATTTTTTCCAGAACATTGGTAACCCCGCAAGAATGCATACGAAATTTTGGACCACGTGGAAAATTTCTTCTGAGAAAAAATACAAATCGCTCAATGCATCCTATTAAAGTAACAATCAAAAATGACAGCGATACATCATGGATAGCGTCTCTTAATAATGTTAATTTAAAAACAATTCCAAGCAAATATGTTTTAAAACGTCTTCATTACAAAACAAAATTCCGCGCATTCTTAACTGGTGCTCTCTTGCTTGCCTCAGCAGGATTTATTTTAACCCTTGCAATTCCGGCAATTCCTCTTGTTGTTTTTCCTATTATTGGTGTACCAGAAGTCTTTTGTAGTATTCTTTCTTATCCAGTTGTTATATTTCTTCCTGAAGCAGTAACTGCTGTAGCAGTCCCTGTTGCTATTGGCGCGAGTGCATCTATGATTGCAGGAGCACCGCTCGCATCAGCGCATCACAGCATGTCATTACAAGAAAAAAATCAAAAAATAACTAACCAAGTAAAAAAAATTACTGCTAAAAATAATATTGCTATAGAACCTCACACTCAAGAAACATTCTTTTTATTTGTACGCAATAGAAATTATAAAAGAAACTTTTCATTGACACTTACAAACGATACAGGGCAAACTCTATCTTTTAATGGCACCAATCAACCCGTGTAAAGATGAAAAAAACAATTTTTATTTTTTTTCTTATTTTTGTTGTATATATGCCTCTTTTTTCTATGAAAAAGGTGGCTACTCTTTTTGAAAAAATAGCTATAAACATAGCTAAAAAAGAAAAATTCTCATTTGATCAACTTAAAAAAACAACCAAAGAAGAATTACAAAAAAAAAGAAATCAAAAAAAAATATGTTCACAAAAAGAAATTCTAGCTCTGCAAAAAATTTATAATTATTTAAAAAAAGAAAAAGAAATAGAAATTAAAAAATTAGAAATACTTACTGAAGATATAAATTCTGATATTCCATTTTTCTGGCCACGAAAAAACAAATCCGACTTCATTGAATATCAAGAAACAAATACAAAAATTATATTAATTAGTGACATTTGTTCCAATATTTCTCAATTAAGCCTTTATAAAAAATAGACTTAATAATGCTTAATTAGGGCCTTGCTCAATCACCTTTACAACATTAAAAAACTCTTTTTTTAAAACCATAAGCCCCGACCAAAGCAAATTAATTTCCTTTTTTTCTGTTTTAGTAAGATTTCCCTGAAAAAATCTTTGTAGCGTCTGAACAATATTCATATCTCTTGGATGAATATTCACACGCGAAAGCTGTAAAGCCTTCAATTCATCTAGTGTTTTTACAATAGAATCATTTTGCCCACGCAAACAATGAGACCATGTAGTTGTAAACAACAAAAACAAAAAAACTTTACACATAATATTTTCAATTAAAATAGAGAGCAAGCATAATATTTTTAATTATGCTTGCTCTCTATAAGCTAAGAATTGTAATAATTTTTTATAATATCTCAAACAGTTCAACATCAAAAATTAATGCTGCATTTGGTGGAATAACTCCGCCAGCACCATGAGAACCATAGCCAAGATCTGCAGGAATATACAATCGACGTTTTTCGCCAACCTTCATATCCATAACACCTTCATCCCAACCAGAAATTACCATGCCAACACCAATACGGAACCTAAATTGATCCCCGCGATCAACACTGCTATCGAATTTTGTACCTGGCTGTCCGTTTTCATTCAACCAACCGGTATAATGAACAGAAACTGTTTTACCTGGTTCTGGAGTAACGCCTGAACCTTCTTTTAACACTTCCCATTCAAGCCCTGAAGCTGATTTTTCTTTTGCCATTGTTTTTTTCTCTTTCGTTTTTACATCTGCTGTTGCTTTTACCTCTTTCTTTGTTTCTTTAGCATAACATGTATGAGAACATCCAGAACAAGACTTTGAACACTCACAACCACTAAAAGAACAAGTTAATAAAACAAAAAAACAACATCCAACAAAAATAATACTATTTTTCTTCATATAGCTCTCTTTCTTTTTTTTATTATTTTTTCGTATATCAGTTCTTATTTTCTGATTTTTCTTCTACTTTTATTTTTTTCTCTTTTACTTCTACTTTTACTTCTTTATCTGCCTCTTTAGCATGACACGAATGAGAGCACCCAGAGCATTCAGAACAAGACCCTGAACATGCATAAGCACTAAAAGATGAAACTAATAAAGCAAAGAAACAACATCCAACAAGAACAATACTATTTTTTTTCATTTTATCCTTTTACATTTAATATTATTATTTAATTCTATTTTATTTATTTTTAAATCTAATTCCAAAACATAATCTTTATATCAAAATAATAGTTTCAGAAAGTTTATCTTTTTTAGAACATTTTACTTGTTCGGGACCTGCAAGAAACCTTTGGATCTTAAAAAATGTTTTTTTAAAATCATCTTCAACATTTATCTTTATTCCAAAGTCCAAGTCACAAAAACATGAATCATCTACCAAAAAAATATTTTTAACAACTTTTTTTTGATCACTTTTATTTTCTTCAGAAGCATAGATTCCTCCGCAAAAAAAAATGCATAAAAATATTTTCTTAATCATTCTAGTCCTTTTAAATCCAATTCTTTGGATAACAAACAAAACCTGAAACTTTACCGTCAATTATATTTTTCATATAATCCCAACAAGAGGGATCTTTCTTCTTCTTTTTTAAATTTATTTTCTTTTCTACCTTAACCTTTTGATCTTTTTTTGCATTACTAAGTACTCTTTTTCTCGCACCCAATATCGGAACTGCTACACTTAAAACAACCACAAATAAGATTAGTATTTTTTTCATTAAAATTCTCTTGCTCTTTAAAAAATGAAAACTTACTTTATTATCTTCTTTTATCTAACGGTGATTTAGGAGGCCAAACCGTCTTTTTAGGATTCTTTTCAGTCTTATTTTTTGTTAAATTTTTAGTTAAATTTTTAGTTTCAACTTTAAGTTTTAATCTTTGCATTAAAAACTTTAACCGTTCATTATTTATACCGAAGCAATTACTTCCAACACTTGCTGTAAGCAAAACACATAATAACGTAAATTTTTTAAGCATACTTGTTTGCCTTTTATAAGAAATTTTGTTTATGAAGATTAATGATATATCTACCCGAAAGGATACACAAAAAAAAGGAAAATCTGTATCACAAAACGTAAATTTTTAAAAAATTACAATGAACAGGGAGGATAATGATTATCTTTTGAGGGAGAAGTAAAAGTAGATTTTTTCTTAACAAAAGGACGACGACTTGTATCAATAACAGAAAGAACTATAAAAGATTTTTTATTTTTCTGTGTTTTGAGCTTTTTTGAATTTAAATAATATTTTTTAAATGAACATGTAGCATACATAAAGTGTTGAGTTAAAAACCCAAAAATCAATATCATCACAAATTCTTTTTTCATTAATTTATCCTCCTTTTAACAAGAAAAAAATCTTAATATGCCACCCTACCATATAAGCCAAAA
>DAOVGZ010000034.1 GCA_030672115.1 bacterium
ATCTTTTTTGAAAAAAACAAGGCCATATATATCGTTTTTTGATAAAAATGTTGTTTTCTACGCGTATAATAGTTTCTCAAATGAAAAGATGCAACAATTGAAAAAACTTGCAAAAAAAGTGTTGCCTTCTGCCAAAGAATGCGAACGTTTATGTTTGAGTGCATTGGCAAATAATTATATTTCGAAAAACAAATGTTCTATGATTGATCCAGAACCTTTTCGTTGGGCTCAAGAGAAAAAAATAAACTTTTTGCCTCTAATATATTTTTTAAGAATGACATCTTCTTCTAAAGCATGTTTATATGAGAATGAAAAATTTGAAGAATTTAAAAAAAAGAGATTTTGGTTTAAAGGTAAATTAAAAACACTTTTTTGTCCTGTTAAGCAGATAAAAGATATAAAAAATCTTCGCTGGAAATTACATACCTCTAAGAATTGTAACCATAAGAGTTATTTTCATTTATGGTGCGAAAATGGTTTAAGTTTTAATGGTGTTGCCAAATGTGATTTAGATTTATTGTTGGATCGTCATGATTCAGAAGTAAAAAATATTCTTAATACTTTTATTAAAAAATACAATAAAAAATATTCACGAGAGCATTTTCATAAACTTTATGATGTTGTTGTTACAACAGATCTTTAAATTTAATTAAATAATTGTGGAAAAACACAAAACGTTGATGCTGGTGGTTTTGGTACTTGCAAAATTTGAGCAAAACTGTTTGCAAATTGCATCATAGAAACTCGTTTTGTTATCTGTTTTTTTTCAAATATTCCTTAAACTTTAAAAGACCAAAAAATTTACCTAGAAGGAAGAAGCCCCTCTGCTTGAATTTTTTTCTCTGTATATGATACCGTTGGCAATAGAAAAGGGAGAAAAATATTTTTTTTAAGAGGCTAATTAAAAGAGGAGAAATTTGATGAAGTTTCTAAAAAATACAATCGTAGGTTTTTTGATGCTTTGCTGTACAATGCCAATTTTTGGGCGGGTAACGAGATCTGTTTGTTTAGAAAAAGATGATCAAAAAATTTTTTTGCTACATGATGTACATTCTGTAGGATTTTTTTCTGCCGCCGATGAATGTTTAAAATCTCCCAAACAGATAAAGGACATTAAACTTTATGCAAAGCTAAACAATATTTTAATCTTAATAGAAGGGCTAGATTATACTCCTGAAAAGGATGATTGCAATGACATGTGGAATGTTCAAATTGAATGTGCTAAAGAAAAAATCGATATGGTTAATATTGACGTAAGACCCAGTGCAACAAAACAACTTAACGAAAAACTTTCAAAAGAAGAACTTACAAAAGAATTTTTAAATTCAGTAAATAGAGTTTATTCCTGGTATGAAAAAAATAAAGTTTTTTTTAAAATTTTTATTGAAAAAATAGAATTTGAAAAAAACTTTATTTTTGATCAGTTTTTAGAGTCCATTGATAAAGGTCGGTTCAAAAAAAATCTATTAAATAAAAAAATAGAGACTGTTGACCGTTTTTCGAAAGAAGTTTTTCTGCTCCAAATAAACAGTGTTTTTGTACTTTTTCCTGAAATTGAAGCAGCATTAAAAATAAAAAGTTCAAAAAACAAAAAAATAATTGCATTTATTGGTGAAGACCATGCAGAAAATCTTGAAACGTTTTTGATTAAAGACGGATGGAAGATAAAAAAAATAAAAGAAGAAAAAATTATAGTAAAAGATGAAAATAAAGCTCAAAGCATTAATAAAGAACATCTAGATTTAGAATTATTTTTTAGAGCATGCGATAGAGCATGCTCTAAAAAATATAAAAAACTTTGTGAAACATACGAAGCAATGGAAAAAAAGAATAGAGATAAGGTCAGGGAGCTTAAGTTTTTAGAAGAACAAGAACAAGAAAAGAAGGTGCCATTAAATAAAAAAACAACCATCGGTTCTTGGATTAAAAATATTGCGTTAGGTGTTTGGCCTTGGGGGAAAAGTAAAAAATAGATTAAAAAGCGTTTAAATTATGTAGAGGCTTTGGGGTAAAATCCAGGGCCTTTTCTTTTATACAATTTTTATATCTATAAACTTTAATCAAATAATTTTGGAAAAACACAAAACGTTGATGCTGGTGGTTTTGGTACTTGCAAAATTTGAGCAAAACTGTTTGCAAATTGCATCATAGAAACTCGTTTTGTTATCTGTTTTTTTTCAAATATTCCTTTTTGATAAAAGATAAGTGGGACATGTGTGTTGTGTTCATATGGTGTTCTGTGTGCCGCTCCATGCTTATATTTGGTTGTTTGACAAAAAGGATCTAGTTGAATGATAAGGTCGCCACTTCTGTCTTGGTATATTTGATTTTTATAAAATGATTTAATATCGGTTGGTTCAAATGTTGAATGTAACAACTCTTTTTTTGTCCACGCTCGTTTAATGCCAGGCTCATTGGTGAAAAAAGTTATAAGGTCTTTTTGTATTTGCTTTTTGGTTTTTTTGTCTAGAGTAGCAAGTTTTTTAGTATCAAAATAAAATTGTGGTGTTTTATAAGCTGAAATTATATTGGAAATAGAATGTTTTTTTTCAATAAAGTTATTTGCTCGTTGTATAAGATTGTTTTCGTCAATTCGTTTAGCGGTGGAGATTCCTTTTTTTTGGCAATATTCTGGAATTGGTGTAACACCATGATCTGCTGTCAAAGCAAATAAAATATTTTTTTTATTTGCTTTTTTTTCTACTTTTTTTATAAAACTTTTCAATTGATTATCCAGATGATAAAGCATATCAATAGCTTCTGTGCTATTTGGACCAAAATGATGTCCGACCTTATCAAGCGCACTCAGCGATATCCATAAAACAAATTTGTCTTGATTATTTTTTGTCATATTTTGGTTGATACATTCTAATGCTAAATCAAGCAGTAATTGATTTGCATATGGTGTCATAATCATGAGTTGGTATGGTTTTTTTTTATTGCTAAAGTCGACAAGGGGTAAAGGTGTATCAATAATGCTTTTTTGGAAGGTTGTATTTTCATAGTGATCGTTTTTTACAAAGTTGTATGCTTTGCTATTTTTTTTGTACGCGTGTTTCCAAGTAATTGTTTTTGATGCATTGATATTTTTTTGAGCATTAAAATTTTTGATCCATGATGGAAGTTTTTTAAAATATGCTTTGCTTGTTGTAAAATCTCCATTATCAAACCAAATAGCTTTTCCTAGTTTTCCGGCGGTTAAAATGGAAGCTCGAGATTTATATGAAATGGAAAAAACTTTTTGTGCAGTACTGTTTTGTTGATATAAAACTGTTTGATCAGAAATAGTTTCTACCATCAGGTGTTGTGAAGATTTTCCATAAGGTTTGTAAGAACCGTCTTGTGCAAATACTGCTGCATGTGCTGAAGTATCGTCGCTACATTTTATTTTTTTTCCATCTGGTGAGTACCATCCATTTGCAATGATTCCATGATCTTTTGCAAAGCATCCAGTGCTAAGGGCTGCATGACCAGTTGCAGTTGCAGGCATAGCATGAGGAAAATATGCATTTTCATAAACAATGCCGTTATTAAGTAAAAATTTTAAACCTCCGTTAAGATGAGGTTTTATTTGATTAAGGTAGTGATGAGCAAATTGATCAACAACAAAAATGATAGATAGTTGCGGTGCGCTATATATTGTTCGAAAAAAAATAGAGAAAAAAATAATAAAAATTTTTGAAAAACGATAAGCAATATCATTCATATAGTTTCCTTTAAAAATATATTATTTTTTATGAACATAATCGTAATATATCTAATGTTTAAAAAGAAATGTTTTTCTGTTTTTAAAGTATGATGTACTATTGTTTTATATATAAAAATAATCTTTTAAGGATGTAGTAAAGTGAAAAAACATAGCGGGATTGTTTTAAGAAAAAAATATAAAGGACAACATAAGTATGTTGTTTTTGATAGGGATGAAGGTAAAATCATTTGTTCATCGTATGATTGCGATTTGATTTTGGGTTCATTAATTTGTTATCACCTGGAAAAAAAAAGAGTAATGTTTGTGCTGCAAGATATTCAATTGATAGATGTTCTTTTTGATATTGCAAGAACTGATATTTTGTTTTTACATCATATTTTAGAGCTTTGTTATTATTTTTTACCTCATCAAGCTCTTTGCATACAAACATTTGATTTTTTATTACAACTTTTTACGGTAACAGATTGTGTGACAACTGGTGCTCGTAAAAAGATTTTTTTATTTAAACTTTTGGTCTCATTTGGCTTCTATTGTGAGTATGCGCCGTTATCGAACTTTGTTTTTAATTATTTGAGTTCCGAATCTATTGACAGGCTCGCAGATTCATACCTACATTTAGAACTCGAAAGAGATTTAGATACATGGTTGTATTCTTGTGTAGGAGCACATCCTTATTTTAAAGATTTTAAAACAGTTCACTTTCTAAAAACGATTAGGTTGCCATGACAAAAAAATATTCGCTTTGGTTATTGTTATTTTTATTTTTCAGCAGTAATAGTTTTGGTGGAGCGTTTATAAAAACGTTTCAAGAAGGCATGGGGACAGAGAAACTTTTTACGACTATTATCGATGAAAAGAAAAAACAGCTTGAAGCTTTGCAAGAAAATTTAAAGAAAGTTCAACAAGATTCAGAAAAATTTTCCGCAACTGCAAAAGCAAGTTTAGAAGTAATAGCAACGAAAGCTGCCGCTGTTAGGTCTACCATAAGGCAAGAGCCACAAAATGAAGAGTTTTTAAATAGTAAATTGTCTTTGCTTAATGAACTGTATGAAGCCAAAAAAGATAGACAGCAAGCATATAAGCAAAGTATTGAATTTTCCCAAGATCATATTTCTTTGCTCCAGTCGTATCTTGAAGATCCAAATTTAGAAAATTATATTAAGGAATACGCCGGAGAGCGTAAAACAGTTTATTCTTTTGAAAACTTACAAGAACTTAACACAATGGTTTTAGTTCAAAATAATAATGTTGGACATTTAGAAAAACAAGAAAAAAATGCGACCGTAGAGCTGGAAAGCAGAAAGTATAGTCTTGATTCTGCAATTAAAAATCACAAAGAGAAAAAGCAGGAGTTTAAGGATTTTGCAACTTCTCCGGGTGAAAAAGATTCTGGAGAAATGTTTGGATTTGATGAAAAACAAAAAAGAGTGTTGCTTGAATTGCAAGAAGAGCTTAGTTTTGAAAAATCAGAACTAGCAAATGTTTGGTTAGATGCAACGAATAATAAAGTTGAACAAATTAAAACAAAGCTTTTTGTAGCTCGATTACAACGTAAAACCTTAGAGAAATTAGTAACAATTGTTCGTCCATTAGTAACTATTTCTGATCAAGATCTTGCTGTTGCGCGGACACAATTTAATAAGAAAAAACAAAATTCATTAGCAATTAAAGGGAAATATCGTTGGCAAGAAGAAATAATTGCAAAAGAAAATGAAAATATAACAAATGAGTTGGAAAAGATCAGCAAGCAGTATGCAATTGCTCTTGGTGGAAAATTAGATGAATGGGCTGTTGAAGCAAAGCAAGCTGCAGGATCATATGTTGATCTTATAAAGCTTGGGAATCTCAATAGCCAGTATCTTTTTAATGAAAGAAAAAAAGAGATTTTAGAAGCTCAAATTTCTTTGGAAGACGAAAAACTTCGATATAAAAAATTACAAACAGATGTAAAGACTTCGTTTCATGGTATAAAATCAGGGAAATTTAATTCTGAGGTAGAAAAGAATAAAGAAGTTGAAAAGTATGATATTTCAGAAGTAGAAATAGCTGCAACGGTTGCTAAGTTTAAAGAACGAGAAAATGCTGCAACAGGATTGCTAAATGCACAAAAACGTGCGCGCGAAAATATAAAAACATTTTTAGAAGATGTACAAAAAAAACGTTCAATTGTTTTCAGTAAGTCTCCAAAAGAGTTTAATCAGGTTCTGATGTTACTTAAAGGTGCAAAGTTAAAAGTGCAAGCGCTTATTAATGTAACAGAAAAAATGATTGGGCTTTATCGTGATATTGTTGCAACATCGCAAAATGCACGAGGGCAAATAGTATTTATTGTTAGTGAGTTAGAAGCTACAATTAGTCCACTGAGTAGATCTGAAGAAGCAATAAAATTTGAAGAAGTAAAAAACCTTTATCCTGATATTAAGCGTTTTTCTTTAGATTTTTATACTTCTGTAAAATTATTTAGTTTGAGCAGTTTGGTAAATAAAATAAAAAATTCATTTCCACGCACAATGGATTTATTGTGGCTTATTATGAAGTTGCTCTTATTGTTTATTTTTCTTTTTGTAGGAAGAAGATATATAAAAAAAGGATCCGAGTGGCTTTCTGAATTTACGCAAAAGAAAGGTGTTTTTGTTACTTTGATACAAGCCTTTTTAGAATTTGTTTTGCATTATTCGTTTGCTTTTTTTGTATGGATTATGTTGTTTGCAGGTATTCGTTTTGGTGTTTTGCCTGAATATGGACTGCAAATGTTGTTTTATTTAATTTCTATTCCATATTTCTTGTATTTTGCTAATAGATTTTTACAAAAAATTATTGTTCTTAATCAAGCGAATAGTCATCTTATTTTAACAAAACAGTTTCAATCGCGATTTTACTTTATCGTTTCAACACTCCTTTATTCTACGATTATTATTCAGTTGTTCAGAACAGCATTTATTTTAGGGCCGTATCAAGAATCAGAGTTGCCAAAAATAATTATGGCACTTAATTTTATTATTTTTCAGGTTAGTTTGATTTTTTTAATTACCAAAGATCAGGTACTTAATCTTATTCCAACATCTACTGCCGCGTGGAAGCAGGCATATGCGCAGGTTGATAAGTATTTTTATCTTATTTTGTCATTTTTGATTGCAATCATTGTTATGATTAACCCCTATGTTGGGTTTGGGCAATTGGTTCGTTATGTTATTTTTAGATTATTTTTAACGGTCATTCTTTTGCGTCTTTTATATTGGATGCAAGCAGCTTTAAAAAAAGTTTCTTCCCGATTGTTTTTTTCTATGGATGAAGATGCAGCCAAAGAGCGTTTTGATTCTGCAAAAAGTTGGTATGGCGTTTTTATGATTTTTCTTTTTTTAATTTTGGCATTTATTGGTTTTTTAGGGGCAGCAAAAATTTGGGGTTGGGCCATAAAAGTTGAAGATCTTAAAACGTGGATGACTGTTGGAAGACAATTTTCTGTTCTTTCATTATCGAAAGTTTTAGGGTTTATTGCGGCTGGATTCTTACTTGCTTTTGGATTTAATAAATTTGTACTCAGAAGGATTTTTGATTTATTGCTTGTAGAGATGGGTATACAGCAAGCTGTTATTGGTCTGACTCGATATTTGATCATTATAGCGTTAACTTTTGTAGGTTTAGACAATGTTGGGCTTGGTGAGCTTACCAAATGGCTCCTTGGTGTTCTATTGGCTGTTGCTTGGGTAATAAAAGAACCACTTGGTGATTTGGTTGCGTACTTTATTTTATTAATTCAACGTCCTTTAAAAATTGGTGACTATGTAAAAATTGATGATAAAACATCAGGTGTTGTTAGAAGACTTACACCGCGTTCGATTATTATTCGTCAAAAAAATAGTACAACTATTGTGGTTCCGAACTCTCAAGTTCTTTCTAAAGCGGTCGTTAACTGGAATTATGTTTCTGGTTTTATAGCCCTCGATGATATTGTTATTAAAGTTCATTTTAAAGAAGATCCAGCAAGAATCGTTGAATTTTTATCTAAAGCAATTAACGAGTATCCAAATGTACTTAAAAGTCCAAAACCGGTTGTTCGTTTAGAAAATATTGGAGAGTATTCATTTGATTTTCTTATTCGGTGTTATGTCAGTTCGCATTTCACGCTTGATATGTGGACTATTGCCAGTGATATAAGGCTTTTAGTGATAAAATCTCTTAGAGAAAATGATATTAGTATTGCATTGCCAAAATCGATTTGGGTTTCCCCAGAAGATGTAGAAAAACAAAAAAAAGAAATTGAAACAAAATAATTTTTATTAATTTGCTTAAAAAAAAGAATGGCATGCAAAAATGCGTGCCATTCTTTTTTTAAAAATTTAAAAGAAACAATTTTTATATAAATAGTTTTGTTTGAGCCATTTTAATTTTTTGTTATAGTTTCTTTAGGTTTTTATTTATTATTTTTTATAAACAACGTGATTTTTTATGGGGATCATTTCAATGGTTACAAAAAAAGGACTTTCTTTTTTATTGTGTGGTTTTTTTCTAATGACTTCTTTTGGCCTTGTTAAGGCTTTTTATGTTGATTTAAAGAAGGCTAATAAAAAGATAATAGAATTAAAAAAAGAAAGAACATTGAATTTAATCCAGATAAAGAAAGATAAAGAAAAGATAAAGAAAAGATAAAAAAATTAAAAGATGATAAAAATTCGCGTTTAAACCGTTTACAAAGGAATGAGACTATAAAATGTTGCTGTAAGTATATTTGTACGGCTGGAGGTACTGCAGCAGTAGTATGTTTTGGAATAAAAGGTGCGGCGCCTTTGTTCCCTGAAATAAGCAAACTAATTTATAAATGTTCCCCCAAATTTAAAAATTAATCAAACTATTTAGTCTGATTAATTAATTCTTTCCCCAAATTTAAATAAATTAATTTCAAAAAAGGGGAAAGATCATGATAGTTGCCATATTTACTTTCATTTTTTATTTGTTCAAGTTTTAAAAAAATTGCTTAAGCGAAATAGTTTTTAGATAAATAGTTTTGTTTGCGCCCTTTTATTTTTTTGTTATAGTTGCTTTAGGTTTTCATTCATTATTTTTTATCAACAATGTGATTTTTTAGGGGGATCATTTCAATGGTTACAAAAAAAAGACTTTCTCTTGTGTTCTGCGGTTTTTTTCTGATGACTTCTTTTGGTTTTGTTAAGGCTTCGGAGACAGGAACTGATAGAAATAAAATAAACTTGCTTTCAAAGGCTTTTGTTGTTGCTGATAAAGAAAACGTTGTGTTAAAAGAACAAGTAAAAAAATTAGAATTTTTATCAAATTTTAATAGTGAAAAAATAAAAAATGAATGCCAGTCGAGACAAGATAGTATGATAACTGAATTAAGAGAAAAAAAGATCAATGTTGATGTTTTAAAAAAATGGGGCTCTGTGGTCGTGATTGCTATAGTAACCATATATTCTGGATACAGAGCGGTTGATCATTTTTATCTTAAACCAAGAAGAGAAAAAGAAGAAGCATTGCGTTTGAAAAAGTGTTTAAAAGATAATTTAAGAGATCCAGATCTTAGAAAAGAAGTTCTACAAGAGATAAAAGAAGTAGAAGAAGAAGAAAAACAAA
>DAOVGZ010000073.1 GCA_030672115.1 bacterium
CTTATAAAAGGGTGATAATTATTGTATAATCCAACAGAAACTTTGCCTGCAAAAGCATCATCAGAAGAAGGATATAAACAATTTTGCACGATATTTACACAAAAAAGGAATTTTCACTTCGGTTCGTCCAAGTAAATGGTTTGATGTTGATGGTGGTTGTGGGCAATTTGCTCTAAAAAAGAAGTAATAGTATTTGAGTCATAAATAAGGTTATGCATTATGGTAAAAAGCGTTCGTTTCAAAAATATTGTCATTTTTTCAATGTCGATTTTTCCTTTTTTTGGTTCTTCTGTTTTTGGTATGAAAAGGTTTTGCAATTTGTTTTGTTGTTACGGTTTAAAAAAATTTGTTTTGTTGTTGCGGTTAATAAAAAATCCAGAAAAATATTTAGGTGGTGTAGATATTAATGAGCTTCCTTATGATTGCATGACTGAAGTCATTAGCTTTTTAAAGCAAAAAGAGGCTTTAGGTTTGCGTTCGGTAAATAAACTTTTTGCAAAATCAGTTGGTATAAGCCCAATAGAAATATTAATAAAGCTTAAAGGCAAAAAAGAAATACAGTCTTTTGCTAAAAGTTTTTTGTGTCGAAATTTGGAAAATAAAAAGTTAAAAAAAAATTATGCTTTTTGTTCTTCCGATGAAGATTTTGATTTTGTGCAAGATTTCATAGCTAGTAATAATCCTAAAAAATTAGCAATCGTTTTTGATGTTTATTTAAATAAACATAATTCTAAAAAAAAGTTTATTATAGATTTTTTTAGAATTATCTTTAAAAACAAAAGAACTTTGTCTTTTGGTAACTTTAACTTAAAAAAGCTGAAGGTTGAAAATTGTACTTTTTTTGGAAGTAAAAAAGTTATTTTTCCTTTTGGCTTAAAGGAGTTGAGGATTGTAGATTGTGATAATTTTGGTAAAGAAGAATTTGTTTTGCCTTCAAGTTTAGAGCTTTTTAAAGTTATATTGTGTGACGATTTTGGAAGTAAAAAAATTGTTTTACCTTCAAGCTTAAAGCATCTTCATGTTTCTGGTAGTAATAGTTTTGGAAGTAAAGAAATTATTTTTCCTTCAAGTTTAGAGTTTTTTAAAGTTGCAAGGGGTCGTTTTTTTGGAAGTAAAAAAATTGTTTTCCCATCAAAATTAAAAGACTTAGAAGTTGATGGGAGTGACAACTTTGGGGAAAAAGAAATTGTTTTTCCACCATTGTTGAAGAGGTTAAGTGTTTCTTTTTGTAAAAAATTTGGATTCAACAAAGTTGTTTTTCCACCATTGTTGAAGGAGTTAAAAGTTTTTAGGAGTGAGAGTTTTGGAAGTAAAGAAATTGTTTTCCCTCGTGGCTTAAAGAATCTTGGCGTTTATAATTGTGAGAGCTTTGGTAAAAATAAAATAGTTTATCCTGTTAGCTTAAAGTATCTTGACGTTCGTGTTGATTAGAGTTTTGGAGAGAAAGAAATTATAAAAAATTGGAAAAATGGGAAGTTTCCAAAGCTAAAAATATATAATCACAGAACTTAGCAAGATTGGAAAAAAGGTTTTGCGTCATGGTAAAAAGCGTTCGTTTCAAAAATATTGTCATTTTTTCACTGTCTATTTTTACTTTTTTTAATTTTTCTGCATTTGGTATGAAGAAACTTTTGGATAAAAAACAAGATGAAAAATCGATTGATGAGATTCCTTATGATTGCATAGGTGAGATAATTAGTTTTTTAAATCAAGAAGATGCTTTAAAATTACGTTTGGTAAATAAATCTTTTGCAAAATCATTTGCTGAAAGTCCAACTGTAAAGTTGGAAATTTCACTTGAAGGGAAAAAGAAGATAAAATCTTTTTTTAATAAAAACATTTTATCTCGTTATATGCAAAATAAAAAATTTAAAAAAATTGAGGTTTATTGCAAACAGAATGAAAATGTTGATTTTTTGCAGAAATATATAAAAAAATTTAATTCTTTTTCTGAAAAAGTATCTTTGTATATTAATGGTTACCCTCATATTAATTTGGAGCAAAAAGGCTGCAGTTTTTTTCATTTGTTTTGTTTGTTTTTTAATAAACAAAACGATATTGTCTCTTCTGGAAGGTTAAATAAAAAATTATCATTATTTAATTTGCAAAAGCTTACGATTAATGCAATAAGCAACGGGTCTGATAACTCTGATATTGAATTTCCATCAAATTTGAAAGAGATTGAGATTTGTGTTTGTCCCTTTCTTAAGGTGGAAAAAGTTGTTTTTCCAGAAGGATTGAAAAAATTAAGTCTTCATTCTTGCTCTAGTCTTGATAAGATAAAAAGTATGGTTTTTCTTAAAAGTATAGAGCATTTTTGCGATTCGAGGTATTTGGGGCTTAACGAAAAAAAGTTGATTGAAAATTGGTCAAATGGAATGTATCCAAAATTAAAAACATATAATGACAAGAGTTTGCAAAAGTGGAAAAAAATAATAAAAAAAGAAAATTTTACTTCTGTTCGTCGCAGTAAAGGGCTTGATGTTGATGGTGGTTGTGGGCAATTTGCTCTAAAAAAGAAGTAATAGTATTTGGTAGATATAAAAGGGTTTTGCATCATGGTAAAAAGCGTTCGTTTCAAAAATATTGTCATTTTTTCAATGTCGATTTTTTCTTTTTTTGGATCTTCTGCTTTTGGTATGGAAGAATTTTTTTATTTGTTTGATTGTTGCGTTTTTAAAGCAGAAAACTTAGCAGTTCTATCAAAAAAAACTTTTAAACAAAAAAAAGAAGATGAAAAATCGATAGAAAAATATTTAGGCGGTGTACGTATTATTGATCTTCCTTATGATTGCATGACTGAAGTTGTTAGCTTTTTAAAGCAAAAAGAGGCTGTAGGTTTGCGTTCGGTAAATAAGTCTTTTGCAAAATCGGTTGATAGAAGTCCAACAGTAAAACTAAAAGAAAAGCTTTGGCTTAACGTGAAAAATATAGATTGCTTTATTAAAAGCTTTTTACTTAGTGACATGAAAAATAAAAAGTTTAAAATTATTGATATTTGGTGCCGTCCATCTGAAAAGCTTGATTTTTCGCAAAATTCTATTAGTAAAATTAATTCTGTTTCTGAAAAAGTATCTCTTGTTGTAGATGGCTCAAAAAAAAGATATTCCAATTCTTTAAAATCATATATTGCATTTTTTGCGAGTAGTGTTGATTTTTTTCTCAATAAAGATAAAACAATTTTGTCTTCTGGCGGATTAGATAAAAAAGCATCTTTAGTTTATTTACAAAATCTTTTTATTCAAAAGTCTTCTGATTTTGGTAAAACCGATATTAAATTTCCATCAGGTTTGAAAGAAATTGTTGTTTATAAGTGTAAAAACTTTGGAGTAAATAAAATTGTTTTTCCGGGATTGGAAATGTTGAAGGTTGACTGGTGTAATAATTTTGGGGTAAATAAAATTAATTTTTCATCAGGATTGAAAAAATTAAAAGTTAAAGATTGTAATAGTTTTGGAAAGAAAGAAATGATTTTTCCATCAGGATTGAAAAAAATGAAGGTTGACGGGTGTAGTAATTTTGGAGTAAATAAAGAAATGATTTTTCCATCAGGACTTGAAAAAATGAAAATTGAAGGTTGTTGGCGCTTTGGAGTAAATAAAATTGTTTTTCCATCAGAATTTGAAAGATTGAAGATTAGGCGCTGTAGTAGTTTTGGAAAGAAAGAAGTTGTTTTTCCATCAGGATTTAAAGATTTAGACGCTTGGAATTGTAGTAGTTTTGGAAAGAAAGTAATTGTTTTTCTATCAGGATTTGAAAAAATGAAAGTTGACTCCTGTGATTCCTTTGGGAGAAATAACGTTATTTTTCCCACCAATTTTAGATTAATTCAGGTTGGCAATTGTAGGAATTTTAACAATGATTTATATCCAAAATTAAATTTTTTTAAAGAAAGTCGCTCTTTTTATTAAAAGATTGGGCAAAGGGTGCGTATTCAAAGCTAAAAACATATAATGACAAAATTTTGCAAGAGTGGAAAAAGTGTTGATGGGCAATTTGCTCTAAGAAAGAAGCAATAGTATTTGAGTCATAAAAAGGGTTTTGCATCATGGTAAAAAGCGTTCGTTTCAAAAATATTGTCATTTTTTCACTGTCGTTTTTTCCTTTTTTTGGCTCTTTTGCTTTTGGTATGAAAAGGTTTTTCAATTTGTTTTGTTGTTGCGGTTTTAAAGAAAAAAATCCAGAAAAATATTTAGGTGGTGTAGATATTAATGAGCTTCCTTATGATTGCATGACTGAAGTCATTAGCTTTTTAAAGCAAAAAGAGGCTTTAGGTTTGCGTTCAGTTAATCGTTTTTTTGCAAAATTGGTTTATAGAAGTCCAAC
>DAOVGZ010000008.1 GCA_030672115.1 bacterium
ACTAGGATTAGCTTTTGCTTGGTTATAGGGCAAAATAAAAAATAAAATAATAAAAACAATTCTTATTATAATTTTAGTTATGGAGACTCTTTCAGTATTTAACTTGGGCGTACAATTTTTATCTCCACAAAAAACAAATCTTTCATACGTCAAAAAGTATTACGAAGCAGCAACTAAGTCTTTTAAAGAACATCAAAAAGTAAATCTCACACAGTTTATTGAAAACTCATATAAAGCCCTAGAAGAGGGTGACGATGGGGCAGCATATCTAGAAGAGTTAAGTAAAATCTTTACCATCCAGTCTGATATATGGATAAACAATTTTGAAAAAAAAGATCTTGAAAACTTAAATACGCTTTTTTTAACTATTTGTTCAGTAATAAGCGAAATAAGCATAGAATATATCCCTGAAGATTCAGATGCAATAAAAAAAGAAATTGAAGAAAAAAAAGATCTTTATAATCTTTTACCTAAAATAGCAATCAACAAAAAAGAAATTGAAACTATAAAAGACCTCATAAAGATGGGTCCAAAAAAATGGATCAATCATATAACAAAATCACATTCTTCATTTAAAAAATATAGCAATATAATGGAGGAAGCAATATGTTATGACTTAAATTTCTTAGAAGAATATATTGAAAAATCATCTTTTCAATTGATTGCAGAAATATTGGTGAAAAATTTACATTCAAGAATAGAATCTTTATATAAAATAAATTTAAACTTTGATATTGAAAACTATATCAAAAAAACTATTCCATCTTTAGTAGAAACTCTAGAAGGAAAGAAAAAAATCATTCAAGATATTATGCAGCTAAAAAAAGCGCTCTCTCTTTTTACAACAAAGTTTACTCTTAATTCGGAAAACATTCGACTCGAAGTAAAAAAATTAAATATGTAGATGAGATAAGAATTAAAAAATCGATAGTTAACTTTTTTAACTACCGATTTTTTAATTCTTTTAACAATTCCTGATATTCATTTTTAATTTTTTGAATTTTATCGAGCGTTTCTTTCCCCAAGGCTTGCACCTTGTGTTTATCACAGCCAGCAAAAGGATCTTCGCCTTCAAGGTATCCATTTGTTATAGCAAATATTTCTTTTTGAATTCCTGCTGCACAAGCTATTGTATCTGTAACCAGTTCACTACTGGCATAAAGATCGCGACACGCTTGTTCTTTTGATTTTCGCCCACATTTCTTATTTTTTTTCTTTTTTATAACAAATGACTCTTGTAAATCATTTTTTGAAAATGAAAGAAATGAAACTGATAAAAAAATAGTTAAACAAACAAAAAATTTTTTCCACTCACTATTCATACACTAACCTTTTTAACTACTTACTATTCCATTGTGCTAGACCAAGACGAACATATTGAAATAAAGAAAGAACAACTAGCGTAAACAAAAGACCGAGCGCCGTATAATATGTTTTAATTGGCATCCACCCAAAAAAGTAACACGCAAATAACCAAATAATAAACCATACTTGCGCAACAGTTGTTGCTTTACCAAGAATAGTTGGTCGAACTTCTAGATGTCCTTTTTTACAATAAATAGTAAGAGCTCCGGTAAAAACAATAAGCTCTTTAAAAAGAACCAATAAAACAAACCAAAGAGGAACAGAAAAAAGAGGAGACTGTACAAATGCAAGTGTTGCAAAACAAGAAATTAATAAAATTTTATCTGCTATAGGATCAAGACAAGCGCCTAAAAAAGTTTGTTGATTTAAAATTCGAGCCAAATTTCCATCTACAATATCAAAGGACGATGAAACAACAAACAACCAAAACGCTGCTCCCCATGACCCAAAAATCATTGCCACAACAATAAATGGCGTCAACACAATACGCCCAATGGTAAATAATGTTGAAATGGTGATTTTTTTTTCTTCAGGAGGCAACGAACTTAATAAACGAAACGAAAACTTTTTCATAAAACCCCAACATACAATAAAGAAATTATTTTTTTAAAAAGTATAACGCATCACTAATAACTTAACAAAAAACTATAACTTCTTTTTTTTTATTGGCAAAACAATCACACCACAACCAAGACATTGTTGATCGCTATAAAAAACAGCAAACTGCCCAGGTGCAATTCCTTGATCGCGTTCTTTAAGCCGTACACCCAATAATTTTTCACCTTGAAATTCAATTTCACACTGATGAAACTTTTTTCCATGACGCAATTTTACAAGGAGTTGTTTTTTTTCAGGAGCCGTACCGCTTATCCAATGAAGATTAGAAACAAAAAAATTATCCCGCCTTTTATCATCTGAATAATAATTACGGGAAATATAAACAATATTTTTTTTTATATTTTTAGCAACCACATACCATGGACCACCAGCAAGACCAATCCCCTGCCGTTGACCAAATGTGTAAAACCAAAATCCTTTGTGTTTTCCTACTGTTTTTTTTGATTCAAATTCAACCAAATTACCAGGTTGCTCTCCAAGATGATGTTTAATGAATTCACTAAATTTTAGTTTTCCTAAAAAACAAATTCCTTGGCTATCTTTTCTATCTTTATTTGGCAGATCAAACTCTTGTGCTAATTCACGCACTTGTTCCTTTTGTAGATGACCAATCGGGAACAAAAGACGAGAAAGTTGCTCCTGAGAGAGATATGAAAGAAAGTATGTTTGATCTTTAATCGGGTCTGGCGCGCAATGCAGTTGATAAGAATCCCCAACTTTAATAACCTGTGCATAATGCCCAGAAGCTATTTTTTCAAAACTTTTGTCTATTTTTTCAAGAAAAAACCCAAATTTAATTAACTTATTACAAAAAACATCTGGATTTGGCGTTCGACCAGCTTTAATTTCTGCAATAGTGTACGAAACAACATAATCCCAATACTCTTTTTGCAAAGAAATAATTTTTAGCGGAACTTGTGCTTGATCACATACTGCTTGTGCTTGTTGCAGATCACCTTCCCATGGACAAGAACCCAAATAAGAAAGTTCATCTTCCAGCCAAATTTTTAAGTAAAAAGCGGTAACATCATGCCCCTGCTTTTGCAAGAGTCGCAATGCAACGGAACTATCAACACCACCAGACAAAAGTACAGCTATTTTCATTGTTTTAATTTTTAAAATAAAAGGATGTTAAAAAGAATCAAAATTTATCCATTTATTATAACAAACATAGGATAAAAGCTCAAAAACAAGGAATTTTAAATCTCTTTTTTTATTTTTGATTTGATGAGCTTTTCAACTTCTTCTTGCTTGTCTTTAATACGTTTCTGAAGTTCTTTTACCTTTTGGCCTTCAACAGTAGACAAATAAGCGTACCCAAAAAGAGCCTCCATTTTGACTTTTTCAAGAAGTTCTTGCGCCTGCTCTTTTGAATAAGAATCTTTTTTTCCTGCCGCACGCTTAATCTTTTTTATTTTATCTAAATACTTTTCAGCTTTGCGCATTCGCTCTTGTTTATTTTTTTCCTTTTTTTCTTCTTTAGATAAAACTTTTGTTTTTTGTTTATAAAGTTCTTCAACTACATTTTTTTTCTTCTCAAGCAACTTATCTGCCCATGGATAAGAGCGCTTTAATTTTTTAATAGTCCAAAGAATGTCTTCAAATATTCTTTTTATTTTTTTAATTTTTTTTATTTCTTTGAAAAAAAGAATATCTGAATCAAGGACCTGTAATTTTTCCTTAAACCATTTATCCTCTTCTTTAAATCTATCTTGTTTTATTTTTTGATATTTTTGTAATGAGTCAATCAATTTTCGTTCCATTTTAAATGCAATAATTTTAGAAAGTTTTTTCATTTGCTGAATATAATTTTCAGCATTTTTTTTAAGGTTTTCTTCACCTACTTCTTCAGTTTCAACATATGAACCTAAAAAATCCAAAACATCTTCAAAATCCACAATAATTTTTTGAATTTGTTTTCTTTCTTTGTCGGTTATTTTTTTTTCTGGAGTTGGTTGCATATAACCTTTTATAAATTCTGTATTAATTTCAAGATGCTTAAAAACTTCTTCCGCCAACTTTTTTACCTTTTCATCGGAACTATTAACAATTTTTTTGTGCAACGTATGTGCTTTATCAAAATTTTCATCCAACAATTCAATAGAGATCAATGCCCCTTTATCTACCCAATTTTCAACTTTTAGACCTATTTCTTGCAGCAATTCAAACTCAAGATCAACCATACCAAACATCTGGCTGCAAAGTCCTAATGACAAAACATATAAAACAATTTTTTTATTCATATTCTTTTCCTTTTTTAAATATCAAGACCTTTTAGCCACAATACCAACCTGTCATCACAAAAAACAATATATGACAAGCTAGATAAGCTTTTGTACACTGGTTGTATTAATAAACTGAAACAAGGAAATTTTTATGAATCTTATTGAAATAATAAAGCAGGCTTTTAATAAACAACTGAAAAACAACTTCTCACTCGATGACGCCACTATAAAAACATTTAGCTTCGATCTTAATGTTGATCCGGCAAAACAACAATTTGGCGATATAAACAGCAATGCAGCTATGATTTTGGCAAAAATACTCAAACGCAGTCCGCGTGAAATAGCTCAACAAATTTGCGATACCTTCTCTCATGATTCCATTAAAAAAATAGAACTTGCCGGTCCAGGGTTTTTGAATCTTCATCTTACATCTCAAGCATTCAAAGCTCTTGTAGAAGAACTTTTAACAACTCAAAAAGATTTTTTCAAACTCCCTGAATCAATAGAAAAAAAACGATTCAATATAGAATTTGTGAGTGCAAACCCAACAGGACCTCTTCATCTTGGTCATGGTCGTGGTGGAATTATTGGTGATGTTTTGAGTAACATTTTAAACTTCATTGGGCACCATGCAACCAAAGAATTTTATATCAATGATGCAGGCGCTCAAATACAAAAACTCGGAAAATCATTTAAAATTCGCTGCCAACAAGCAACAGGAAAAAATATACCAATGCCAGAAGATGGCTACCAAGGTGAGTACCTCATCAATTTAGCAAACGAAGCAATCACACAAAACGGAGCCTCTTTTGCCAAAGAGAAACAAGAAATTTTAGGCGACTATGCGAAAAAAAAGATGCTTGCTCAACTGAAAACAACATTGCAAAATTATGGTATCACCTTTGATGTTTGGTTTTCAGAAAAGACACTTCACACCAGCGGCGCTGTTGATGCAGCATTTAAAATTCTTGATCAACGAGGTTATTTATTTGAAAAAGATGGCGCTCTTTGGTTTAAATCAACCGCATTTGGCGATGATAAAGATAGAGTCGTTAGAAAATCTTCTGGCGATTTAACATATGTTGCTTCTGATATCGCTTACATGGAAAATAAAGTTGAACGCGGCTTTGACAAAATGATTCTAATTTTAGGCCACGATCATCACAGTTATGGCGTTCGCCTTGAAGGACTGCGCAAAGCTCTTGACCTTAAAGCTTCTTTACAGATTATTTTATATCAATTGGTAAAAATGAAAGCAGATGGCCAACAAGTGCGTATGTCAAAACGAGCAGGCAACATTGTTACATTAGAAGGTGTTATACAAGAAGTTGGCACCGATGTAGCACGATTTTTCTACCTTAACAGAAAAGCTGACGCACAACTTGAGTTTGACCTTGATTTGGCTCTTAAAAAAACAGATGAAAATCCTGTGTACTATATTCAATATGCCTATGTAAGAATTGGTAGCATCTTACAAAAAGCTTCATTAATCGATGCATTTGCCAATATAACAACACAAGATACTGCACCTATAGGTCAACAAGAAGAATTTTTAATTAAAAAAATAGTCGCGCTCAAGCAAGTGCTTAGCACCATTAGCACAACCTACAACACACATCAACTTACTTACTACCTAATTGAACTTGCCAACGTGTTTCATAGTTATTACAGTAAAAATCGTGTTATTGATGAAGAAAACATTGAAAAAAGCCGCGCACGTCTTCTACTTTTAACACAACTTCGAATAGTTTTTGAACTCAGCCTTGATTTACTAGGAATCAGCAAGCCACAAAAAATGTAAAATGCCCGCAAATAGGCTGCCTAACAAACAATACAAAACTATTTATTTTAAAAAAACCTTTTAGCACCCAAAATGAAATTGCTTAATCAAAAGTATTATGCTGTTGATTGAGTAATTTTATATTCATATCACTCAAACTCAATTACACCAGACCTACAAAACAACATCCAAACAAACCCAATACCTTCAGCCTAAAGTCTTTTTAAGTAGAAGATCTTCTTGCTAGCTTATTAGCACTTTTACATTCTCTTTAACAATGATATAATAAATACAATTAGAAACTATATCTCAAAAATGTTAAGGGTGTGGATGAAATGAAAAAATTAAAACTTTTCCTAGTTGTTGCTTTTTATGCCCTACTGTGTAATAAACAAATGTGTGGAATGCCTACAAAAAAACTTTCAAACCATAACTCCTTAAAAGAGCTAACAGGATACAACGAACATTCAATACAACTTGCTCTTTCAACACTTGAATCAATATTAGATAACGACTCTAAAATCATACAAGAGAATCTTATAAAAAAGACAAAAAATGAACTTTTAAAAATTATTTCTCAAAAAACAAATTCAATTATAAAAGATGAAGAAATGAATACTGCAATATTTTTCGTTAAAAACGAAATAAAACTTACTCCTGTCCCAAAAGCAACTGCTTTACTTCAAAAAGACGTAAAACCCTTAACAATAAAAGAAAAAGCTGCTTTATTTCAAAAACACACAGAAATCTTAACAATTAAAAAAAGAATTACTGAACTTAAAGAAAATACATTGACGCTTAAAAGTGCACAAAAATATAACGTAAAAAATACTTATTATATGGATCAAAAAATACAAGATCGCATTCAAAAAAAAATTATCCCAATCATTCACAAAGCACTTAAGAAACAAGGGGTTATTATTAAAAAAAGAAAAAATGTTGCGGCATACAAAACTCCCAAATTACTTCCTGAAGGTATCAACGGAATGTCAACAAACAAATATATACTAAACGCTATTCACTTTAAAAACGACAATCCAAAAATTGATATCCTTTATCACGAAACAGTTCACCAAATTCTTGGACATAGTTCAATACCAAATAACAATACTTCCACAATACTTAAAAAAGAAACAACCGCATCAGAAGTAACCGTGTTATCTATGGGCGAATCTTATTTATCAAAAAATATAAAATTATCTAAAATAACAGATTACTTGTCACATTTGATACCCATTAATCCTAAAGATCTTATTCCACGCAAAAACTTCATTAATATTAACTGCTACCATCTCGATGGAGCTATAAAGGGCATTTCAAAGCTCCCTAAAAAAATACTACTAGAGATACAAAAAACCTTAAACTAAACCTAAGTTGTGACTTTTAAAATTTGCAAAAAAACATTTCTGTTAGTAGCAAATCCAGTTTCTATGGAACCATAAATGGATTTTTTTAACTCCCTAAAAAGGAACAAGAAACTTACAAAAAAAGCTTACAAAAAGAACTAGTTTCTAACCAATCCATAAAAATTAAAAAACTTTTAAAAATATTAAATGATTTAAAAAATATGCCTCCACAGAAAAACTATTATACTATGAAGAAATATCTCTCAAAGAACAAAATCCCTCTCTTTTAGACAATAATTTTTTAGAACCTTCATCAAATAAAAATATTCTTGAACAATATCTGAAAGAGTCTTTAAAAACTATAATTATTGATCGAATCAATAATTTCTGGCAAACTTTATATATGAAGTATAAATATAAAAAATGTACATATGCTTTATAAAAAATAAACTGACAATACTGTTTCAATAACCCTTTACCTCTATATTGGAAAAACATGGCAAAAATTGACTTAAAATTAGTACAAGAATTACGAGCAAAAACTGGTCTTGGAATGATGGACTGCAAAAAAGCATTAGAAGAAAGTGGCGGCGACGTTGAAAAAGCAATTGAACTTCTTCGTAAAAAAGGCGCTTTGGTTGCTGCAAAACGCTCAACCAAAGCAACGGCTGAAGGACTTGTTCATTCTTACATTCATCCAGGCAGCCGAATTGGTGTTCTTCTTGAAATCAACTGTGAAACAGACTTTGTTGCCCGCACTAAAGATATAGCAGAATTTGCACAAAGCGTTTGCTTGCAAATTGCAGCGCTCAGGCCTCTTTACCTTTCGGTTGAAGATGTTGACCCAAAACTCTTAGAACGAGAAAAAGATATTCTCAAAGAGCAAATTGCAGGTTCTGGCAAACCAGAAAAAATCATCAATCAAATTATTGAAGGAAGACTTAACAAGTTTTATTCAGAAATTTGTCTTTTAAAACAAACATTCATCAAAAACGATCAAAAAACTGTCCACGAAGCTCTTCTTGATGTTGTTGCTCGTACCGGTGAAAACATTAAAATTAAACGTTTCGCTAGATTTGAAATTGGGGCATAACCACGAAAAGTCAAAAGGCTTATGTGATGAATGCAAAAAAACGAATTTTATTAAAAGTAACAGGCAAAATTTTTTTATCGGATGATGAAACAACATTAAGCAATAAAAAAATAACATCGCTGGCTAAACAAATAAAACAACTTGAGAGCACTCATCAATTTTGTATTGTTGTGGGCGGAGGCAACTTTTTCCGTGGATCGGTTCAAGGTAAAGCATTAGGGTTAACACCCTCGACAGGTCATACTGTTGGCATGCTTGCAACTGTGATGAATGGTTTGCTTTTACAAGATCTATTTAAACAAAAATCAATAAAGACAACGCTTTGCAGCGCTGTCTTTGCTCCTGAAATAATAAACCCTATCAATCAAGAACAACTTGATAAATTACTACAAGATGACAAAACTGTTATTTTTTCGGGCGGAACAGGCGTTCCTTTTTTTACCACTGATACCAATGCAATCGTGCGTGCACTGCAAGTAAAAGCTGACCAAGTATGGAAGGCAACAGATGTTAATGGCATTTATGATACTGACCCACAAAAAAACTCTGATGCCTCATTAATTACAACGATGCGATATTCTGATGCTTTACAAAAAAAAATTGGTATAATGGATGCAACATCTTTTGCACTTGCATGGCAGCATAATCTTATCATTCGGATTTTTAATCTTTTTGAAGATGATGCACTTGTCCGAACCGCAAAAGAAAAAGATTTTGGCAGTACAATAAACTAGTTGAAAAAACAGACGTAACATATTGAGGATGTCACTATGATTGAGTTAACGATAACAGAAAATGACACAAAAAGTTTTGAACAAGCAATGGATGTTGAGATGTCCAAAGGCATCAAGCACTTTGAACGAGAATTAGTAACGATCAGAACAGGCAGAGCGCACACAGGAATGATCGAAAATGTTAAAGTTTCTTGCTACGGGATGCCTTCAGTTGCACTTAAAACAGTAGCTGCACTATCGGCCCCAGACGCTCGCCTTTTGACCATTCAACCCTGGGATGCTTCAACTCTTGGTGATATTGAAAAAGGAATTAAGGCTTCTGATGTTGGCTTAACTCCAATTAACGATGGCAAAATGATTCGTTTACAACTTCCAGAAATGAGTAGCACACGCAGAGAAGAACTTGTTAAAATTTTACATAAAAAATTAGAAGAGTGCCGAGTAGCAGTAAGAAATGTTCGTAAAGAATTTAACAATCTTGTTCGTGATTCAAAAAAAGGCAAAAAAATCTCTGAAGACTTTGCAAATAGGCTTGGTGATTCCATAAAAAAACTAACTGACAAATACATCGCACAAGCCGAACTGATGAGTAAAAAGAAAGAAGAAGAAGTAAAAGTATTTTAAATTTATCTTCATTTTCTTGCACCTTATGCTAATATCTTACTACCCTCGATCTTAGATATTTAGAGAATAGAAAATAGGGGCTGCTAGCTCAATTGGCAGAGCATCAGACTCTTAATCTGCAGGTTCTTGGTTCGATTCCAAGGCAGCCCACCAAGTTATTCTTTGTGCAAGAGTGGCGGAATTGGTAGACGCGCTGGATTTAGGATCCAGTTCTCGAAAGAGAGTATGGGTTCAAGTCCCTTCTCTTGCACCAACTGAAAGTAAAGGCGAGTGTAATGACGCAAGAAAAAAAGTTGCTTCACCTGGAAATTGATCAAACACGCCCTGCGCTTTGCAGGGCGACAGTTTTAGTTGATAAGGAATTAGTTAACAATCTTTATCACGAAGCAGTTCTCTCACAACAAAAAACCATCAAAACATACGGTTTCCGACAAGGCTCTGTCCCAATTGAATACATCAAACAAAATTTTAACAGCAGCCTCACAGATCACCTGAAAGAATTTCTTTTTAACTATTTTGTTATTAGCTTTTTAAATAAAGAAATTCGTATACAAAAAATATTTGCGGCAGGAGAACCACGCCTGACCGACATCATTGTTGATGAAGACAACAATACTCGCTTTCATTTTGATTTAACAACTTTTCCTACGATACCATTTCAAAACTGGAAATATTTTCCATTTAAAGCTCCAAAACGAAAAAAATATAAAGACCTTGATCGACAAGTTTCTTCTTTTGTTAAAGACGAAAAAGAAAAACAAAAATCGATTGATACTTCATCAATTAAAGTCGGCGATTGGGTCTGTTTTAACATCATACTTTTAAATAACAAAAATGAACCTGTTTTTGGCGACCATAAAGAAAACCTTTGGATTAAAATTGGAAACGAAGCTGGTGATGAAGAATTTCAAAAATTATTCTTAAATAAAAAAATTGGCGAACAATTTATCACAAATGATGAATGTGTCCAAGATTATTTTAGCAGCATGATGGACACAAACTATACTTTTTCAATTGAAGTCAACGATATTTTACATCATAGTTTTTTCTGTACCAACCAATTTAAACGTCATTTTAAAATCAAAACAAATAAAGAGATGCTTCAACGTATTGTTGAAGTTTTTTCTTTTAGAAACGATCTTTCTCAACGACAATTAATGATTGAAGAATCATTGAAGTTATTGTTAAATAGACACCATTTTAGTGTTCCTAAATATCTTATTTTGCGCCAAGAAAAACTAGTACTCAGCTCTGTCCGGGACAATCCTGATTACCATGTTTATCGTATGCAAAAAGATTTTAGAGATTATGTACGCCAATTGGCAGAAAAACAAATAAAAGAAACAATTTTGCTTGATCAACTTTCACACAAAGAAAATGTTCGCATTGAACACGAAGATATTAAAAACTATCTTAACTTAACAAATCGTTCTCGAATGAAGGATTTTATTTATTTTGAGCATCCAGAAACAAAAGTTGACGGCCGTGAAATGCCAATATCATCAGAGCTACTCAAACAAGCATGCTTACGAGAGAAAACTCTTAATTATATAATCTATCATCTAACAAGAAAATAACAGGAACAAATAGCAATATATATCGATATTACAAAATATATAAAAAGATTGTCATGTATGAATAATAAAACAAAAAAAGTCGTAATTATCGGTTCTGGTCCAGCCGGACTCACTGCAGGATTGTACGCTGCTCGCTCAAACCTCGAACCAATTATTTTTTCTGGCCCCAAACCAGGAGGTCAATTAGTAACAACAACAGATGTTGAAAATTGGCCTGGAGAAAAAAAAATAAGTGGTGTTCAACTCGTCACAAATATGCGTGACCATGCTAAACATTTTGGTTGTGAATTTATAGCAGAAAAAATTACCAAAATCGATACCAGCTCCCGCCCTTTTACAATAACAACAGACAAAGAAAATATCTTTAAATCTGAATCAATTATTATTGCTACCGGTGCATATCCTCGTAAACTTCATGTTGAAGGAGAGGATACTTATTGGACAAAGGGAGTCTCTACCTGCGCAGTATGCGATGGTTCTTTTTATAAGGATAAACATGTTGTCATTGTCGGCGGCGGCGACACAGGCATGGAAAATGCCTCATTCTTACGGCGATTTACTGACAAAGTAACTATTATTCATATTCGAGAGACCCTTTCTGCATCACCTCTTATGCAAAAAAGAGTCCTGGATGATCCAAAAATAACTATTTTGTACAATAGTACCGTCACCAAAATCCTAGGTGATAAAAAACAACTGCAAAAAATAGTCATAACTAATCAAAAAACTGACCAGGAGCAAACAATAAAGGCGGATGGTCTTTTTGTTTCTATTGGAATGGTACCAAACACATCCTTTTTAAAAGGAATCGTTGATCTTAATACAAACGGATACATACAAATACAACAAGAAAAAAACAGCTCCACAAACACATCTATTGAAGGAATATTCGCAGCTGGAGATGTTTGCGACTATCTTTACCGTCAAGCGATTACCGCTTCTGGTATGGGCTGTATGGCAGCACTAGACGTCGAAAGATACCTTGCAAAAGAAAGTAAAATAAAAAGATAGTTGAAAAAAAACAATATTTGCTTAGACTAAAGGTATAAATAAGCTTATTTTCATAAAAATATCAGGATGATCCATGTCAATAACAATTACAAAAAAAAGTAACAAAAAACGTAATAGAAAGCACGGCTTCCGCATGCGTATGAGAACTCGCAGCGGCAGAAAAATCATTAACAAGCGACGCGCTAAAGGTCGTAAACGCCTTGCAGTACACGGTTACTAATTTAAAAAATGAAACGTACTAATCGTTTGACCAAACAAGACGTTTCGAAAATATTCAAAAAGGCCCGGAGAGCTTTAAGGCATCCGGGCCTTGATATTTTATGTCATCCAACTAGCAAACCAACCGGGCGAATTTTAGTTGTCACTTCCAGAAAAACCGGCGGGGCACCACAAAGAAATCTTATCCGCCGACGTATAAAAGCAATTTTTCATGAAAATCAACTTTTCAATCGCGGATTTGATGTCATTGTAATTATCAAAAAACCTGGAATCAATCTCGATTTTAAAAAACTTACAGACCTTTTACTCAAAGCTCTTAAAAAAATGGAACAATGTTAAATCGTTTATACTTTATTGCAACCTGGCCTATCCGAAAAATCTTTATTTTTTTAATTATTAGCATTCGCCCTCTTTTGGGTCCTGCCAACTGCAGATTTGAACCAACCTGTGGAAAATATGCAATCATACAACTCAAAACCCAACCATTGCATACCGCTACTTACAATATCACCAAACAACTAATTTCTTGCTGCAATCCATTTTCTCGATAGATTCACCTGTTTTTTTGATAACCCTACAAAAAACAACTTACGCTTATGAAAATTAAAAAGCCTTCTTTTAAAACCATGTTAAATTAATCATTTTCTTATCAAAAATTTTTTTGTCATCCTTACAAATAAAGCATACTTATAAGTAAAGCTTTATAAGAAAACACACTATGAAACAAAGAATTTAAGTTTTTTCTTTTCTTATTTTTTATCCAAAACAGTAACAATCAAAGCTATAAAAAACAGACAAGAATTTCTCTTTTGATTGACCTATTGTACCAATTCAATGTTTACATTAAAAAAAAAGGGTCTATTCTTTGTATTGATAAAAAATCTTAAACTATAGGAGAGCTTATGAACCAAAAAATTTTAATTCTTATCGCATCTATATTTTTTTCAGCACCGGCCCTGTGTATGGAAAAAACAATTGAATTTATTCCAAAAGATGAGTCTTCAAATTTTCTAAAGGTAAAAAAAGAAATAAATAATCTAACAAAGAAAAAAGAAAAAAAACTCGAACACTTTAAAAATACAAAAGGAACCTCTACTGTAGAAGATAAAAACTCAGCAGCTATCAAACGCATTGAAGAAGACAGTAAGACAAAACTCCAATGCTGCTGCGGTTTAATATCAACAGCATTGTTATGCTCAGCCCTATGTTTTGATTGGAATGATTTTTTTCCAAATAAATGACGTCCTCCCCAGGTTTAAAAGCCTGGGGTATTCTTTTTTAGGTTCTATATATTAATTTTAAAATAACTTTTTATAACAATTTAGTTGCTAAATCACTCAATTCGCTTCGTTCACTATTTTGTAAAAATTTAAACCTCATCTAAAGCTTACAATTGATTTATACAAAAATAATGTTACTCTCTTTTTGAAGAATTATAGATAATTGGTTCATGAGCTTAATAGGGAGTAGCAAGTCATATGCAAAAACAATCATTCATCATCATCATCCTTCTTTTTTCGTCAATATCCTCTTTTTGTATGCCTAAAACTATTGAACAAAAACACCTTGCAACATTTTCGATAACCGAAAACGACTTTCCTGAACTATTCGGAATAATAGTTGGAGAAAAGGTTACAAAAAAAATAGGCGATCACTTTATTTTTCTAGAAAATAAAATAAATAAAAACGGCAAAAAAAGAATTGACATAAATTCTCCTATAACCACCATCACAAAAAGCTATATTACTAGCATAAAAAAACTTATAACAGACGAAACACCGGTTGACCTTGAAAAATCAATCCCAATCACAAAAAAAGACCATCAATATTTTTTTGTACGCGAAAAAAATTTACATAAATACGAAAAAGACTATGAAATATTAGTTGAAAAAGAAATAATCAACACATTGAGGAAAAAAGGAACAAAAATAGAAACTCTACAAAAAAAATACAACCAAGACCTTGAGAATGTCTTTTCAAATAAAAAACTTGTGACGATAGAAGAATTTTCAAAGTTAATAAATGCTAATTACTTTTCTACAGCATCACTATTAAATAAAATATTAAAAGCTATAAAACCAACACAAACTTATTATTGTTCACGTATGAACGATCTCTTGGATGATGTATGTGTTCCTGTTGTTGGTTGTTTTGGTTGTTTTGGTTGTTTATGTCTTGCTGCCTTATCTTGTATAAAATAGTTGTTTCTATACTAGGAGTCTTAAGAAGCATGAATATTTCGTTTATCTTTTTTATTAGTCTTTTTGTTTTACCTCGCTTATGTCTGTGTTCAGACTATACAAAAATGACGATTAAGGGATACCTAAAGCTCCTACACAACATTAAAACCCTTGAAAAAAAACACAAAAAAATAACCTCCAAAATTATAAAACTCGAGTCAATCGAAAATGATACGAAACATTCAAGTGAAGTTTTTTCTAGATATGAAGCCACAGCTTTGCAGTCGACCTTCCACCCTTATTCTAATGATATTATCATTAATAATATTATCTATTACGATCCCCGCGGAAAGCTTTTTCCATTGCTAATTAAAATACCAAAAATAAAAAAATTAGAGAGTGTAAAGACAATGACTTTCTTCTCTCGTTTTTGTTTTAATTTATTTGTTAATAATGAGAGTAATTTACTACATAATGAGGAAGCAGTTATGGAAAATCTTAAAGTTGATAAATATAAATATTCAGAAGCGAAAATTTTAGAAAAAGAATACCAGTTTAAAAAAAACGAAGAATCCTTGAAGCCAAAACTGTTAAAGGAGGCAAAATTTCGTGATATTGTAATACACCATTCTTATTATTGAAAAAAAATTCACAAATTATAACAATTTAGTTGCTAAATCACTCAATTCGCTTCGTTCACTATTTTGTAAAAACTTAAACCTCATATAAAGCTTCCAATTAATTTATACAAAAATAATGTTATTCTCTTTTTAAAGGATTATAGATAATCGGTTCATGAGCTTAATAGGGAGTAGCAAGTCATATGCAAAAACAATCATTCATCATCATTCTTCTTTTTTCATCAATATCTACATTTTGTATGCTTAGAACTATTGAATATGATCCTACAGTTAAAAATATAAAAAAATACAACACAAAATTTTCGATAATTGAAAAAGACTTTCCTAAACTATCAACAATAATAGATGGCGAGACCCTTAAAAAGAAAATAGGCAATCACTTTGTTTCACTAGAAAATAAAATCGATCTTAGCGGCAACAAAAGAGTTAACATAAGTTCTCCTATAACCACCATCACAAAAAGCTATATTACTAGCATAAAAAATCTTATAAAAAACGAAACAACAGTTGACCTTCAAAATGCAGCCTTGGTTAAAAAGAATTACCATCAACACTTCCTTTTTGTACGCGAAAAAAATTTACATAAATACGAAAAAAACTATGAAATATTAGTTGAAAAAAAAACAATCAACACATTGAGGGAAGAAAGAACAAAAATAGAAACTCTACAAAAAAAATACAACCGATCCCTTAAGGAGGTCTATTTAAACACAGAACTTGTGAAGACAGAAGAATTTTTAGAGAAAATAAATTCTTATTCATTTTCTAAAAAATCACTACGTAAAAAAGTATCAACAGAACACCATACAGCACAAGCTGGGTGTTGTAAGGTATGTTCCCTATACTGTTGTGCCTTTTCTTTTATATTTAGTCTTAAAGTTATTGAGAAACTTTTTCCTGATTTATTTCCAAAAAAATAGTTGTTTCTATACTAGGAGTCTTAAGAAGCATGAATATTTCGTTTATCTTTTTTATTAGTCTTTTTGTTTTACCTTGTTTATGCCTGTGTTCAGACTATAAAAAAATGACAATTAATGAATACAAAAAAATTCAAAACAATATTAAACCCTCAGAAATAACCTACAAAATTAGAACTCTCGAGAAAATCAAAAAAAACGTAAAAATAATTATGACATTTTTTAATACCGGAGATTATAAGCATATCGATTCCATCTTAACAGAGAAATATTTACCAATTGAAAAATCAGTGATAAAAAAAGTGAACACGCATAAAATACCTAAATGGTCTAATATTTGGCTTAAATATTTTGTTGGAATTTCCTCTGATCATGCGAAATTTAACCTTGAAATAGATGAATCTAAACTTACATCTGCTACAACTTTCCAAAAAGAACTCATGACTATAAAAACAAAAGAGAAAGATCACTTTATGACAAAACTATTAAATGAGACAAATTTTTATGATCTTGTAGTATACAATTCTTATTTTTAAAAAAAATTCACCAATTATAACAATTTAGTTGCTAAATCACTCAATTCGCTTCGTTCACTATTTTGTAAATATACAGAACCAAAAAGTCGCTGTCCTTTAAATCGTTCACTTACAACAACTAAACCATTACTGCTAAAATCTAAATGTGGAGAATCAATTTGATACGGATCGCCAGCTAAAATAATTTTACTTCCATCTCCTACACGAGAAATAAGCGTTTTTATTTCATGAGGAGTTAAATTTTGGACTTCATCAATTAAAATAAACTGATACGGTATTGATCGACCGCGCATATACGTTATTGCTTCTAAACTTAATTTCCCACGGCGAATAAGATCATCAACATGCGCTAAGCCACCAGGAAGCATATCTTTATGTTTTTTTCTATGCTTGCGGTTATTTCCATGTTTATCTTTTTTATTTTTCTCGTGTTTGTAATTATTATGCAGGTCTTGAGCCACCTGCTGCATATGATTACCAGCTGATGCATGATGCACAATAAATTCTATGTTGTCATAAATTGGCAACATCCAACTATGAAGCTTCTCATGAATATCTCCTGGCAAATATCCAATATCTTTACCTAAAGGAATAACGGGACGAGAAATAAGCATTTTACTATATTCATCATTTATCAAAGACTGATGCAACCCTGCAAGAAGTGCTAAAAATGTTTTCCCTGTTCCTGCTTGCCCAAACAATGTTATCAATTGAACCTCTGGATCTAATAAAAGATCTAAAGCCATAAGTTGCTGTGGGTTGCGAGCTTGCATTGGCCAAGCAAAAATAGGATCATCAACTTTTTTAAATTTTTTAAAACCAAGATAACGAAAAACAGAATGATTGAACGGATTATTATTACTCTCAACTAAAATAAATTCGTTACGGGTTAATTTTTTTTCTTCAGCAAGTTGTTTTAAAATATCGGGAAATTCTCGCTTTAACTGCACTGCAGGAACCTGCACACGCTTCCAACCTTGATAAAATTGATCTTGAGTAATTCTTCCTTTTAAATAATCATGCGCCTCAATACCAATAACATCAGCTTTAACACGAGCATTAAGATCTTTAGAAATAAATACAACGTGGAACTTAAGATTTTTTAACCCCAACGCCATTTTTAAAATATCATTATCACCATTTTTTTCTAAAAAAGGAGCTGCTTGAACTATATTTTCTTCAGGAAAAATAATTTTAAGCGTTCCGCCATTTTCTAACGGGACACCGTCACGTAAACAACCAACATTTCTTAATTTATCCAATATTCTATTTACTTCTCGCGCGTTACGCCCCCTTGAATTACTTTCACTTTTAAAAGAATCAAGCTCTTCTAAAACAGTAATTGGAATTCCTAAGTTTGCCCCTTCAAATGCATAAATAGACTGCGGATCATACACTAAAACATTTGTATCAAGCAAATATATTTTTTGTGCCAAAGCTAATCTCCTTTAAATGAAAAATTTTTATTTGATGCGATATTACCATATCATTACATCAGCGACAAACCAACATCTACTCTTTTGCAACAAGCATGGTATACTAATTGCTCATGTAAATCAGCTTTAATGGTAACGTTATGGTCCATTGTCGAGGAAAAGTTTATGGATAAAAAAGAGAACAATAAAAAATTAGAAATATTGCGTCACTCCGCAGCACACTTGCTTGCACAAGCATTAACGGAACTCTTTCCAAAAACCATACTAACTCTTGGGCCCGCAACCAAAAATGGATTTTTTTACGATTTCCTTCCAGAAGAAAACCTAAAAGAATCTGATCTAGAAGCTATTTCTGCAAAAATGTTAGAAATTGCAAACCGCAACCTTGAAATAACACAGCATGAAATCTCAAAAGATGAAGCAAAAGAA
>DAOVGZ010000037.1 GCA_030672115.1 bacterium
AGAACTTGAAGGTGAGATTGAATGCTCCCTAGAAGATCATCAACTTGTGGTCAAATCTGGCTCTGTAAATGTTGCGCTTAATATTAAAGATGCACAAGAATTTCCGCCTTTTCCTGAGCGAATAGAAAATCTTATGCAACTTGAGTCTGCTTTTTTGCTTGATATGTTGAGTAAGGTAGCTTTTTTAATTCCTCAAAATAATGCTAATCCTGCTCTTAATGGACTTTATTTAGAAATTTCAGATAAAGATTTTACCATGACCGCAACTGATGGTCATTGTCTTGCTCAAGCGAAATCTGCACAATATTCTCTTAAAGAAGATAAAAAGTGGTTATTGCCACGAAGAGCTGTTTTTGAAGTGAAAAAGATTTTAGAAAGTTCAAAAGAAGAAAATGTCTTTTTAGGAATATGTGGTAATCAATTAGTCTTTTCGGGTGATTCTTTTAATTTTTTCACCAAACTATTTGTTGATCCTTTTCCACAATATGCTTCGATCATGAGTAAAGATGGCTTTAATGCTGCAACAGTTGATCGCTCTCATTTTGTAAAAACTCTCAGACGTTCTTCTTGTCTTTTATCAGGGCAGTTTATTGCAACAAAGTTTGATTTTACTTCTGATTCGCTTAATGTATCAATGCAAAATAAAGAAGTAGGAAAACTACAAGAAAACGTTCCATTGCAAAACTTCACTGGAGACCAAATGGATATTCGCTTTTATGCCCCATATCTATTGAATGGTTTGCAGGCGTTTCAGGGTGAAAAAATAGGCTTTCATTTGAAAAATTCATCACGACCTATTATCTTTGAATCTGATATGTCTAAGTATCAATTTGTGTATCTTGTTATGCCAGTTTCACCTACTATGAGCTCTTAACGTTAGATATCAGTGCAACTTAAACGTATTGAAGTAAAGAATTTTCGTTGCTTCACCACTAAAACAGTTCAATTAGATAACAAAATTGTTGTCCTTAAAGGATTAAATGGCGCAGGTAAAAGTTCGCTAATAGAAGCGTTACATTACCTGTGCTATTTGCGTTCTTTTCGCGCAACGTCTGTTCGAGATTTAATTCGATTTGGCCAAGAAGGCTTTTTTGTTAAGGCTCACTTTTTAGCCTCATCTGATGAAATGATAGATTATAGCTTGCAGGTTGGTTTTGCCAATAAAAAACGTTTGGTAAAACTTAATAATAAGGTTATTAGTTCTTTTAAGGAACTTATGGATCATTATCGTGTTGTGACGTTAACAGAAGATGATCTTGCTTTAATTAAAAGTGGACCAGATGTAAGACGGCAGTTTATTGATCAGGCAATTTTGCTTCAAGATCAAGGTTATACACAACGCTTAAGAACGTTTAAAAAAATATTACAAAATAGAAATAGTTTACTACAGAGCAGAAACTGCTGTGAACAATCGTGTCATTTATGGACAACACAGTTATGGGAAGCATCACAAAGTATACAAAAGCAGCGTGTAGCACAGCTTAAAATATATCAAGAATCAGTTAATCATATGCTTTTTGAGATTTTTAATGAGTCGATCATTGTTAATCTTGAATACAGACCTAAAAATGGCGATTTAACCGATAACTTTAAAGCATTTATGGCTCGCTATACTGACAAGCAGCTTTTTTTAGAAGAAATGCGCTATAGAAGATCTTTGTTTGGATGTCATCTTGATGATATAGTTGTTACTTTTCAAGGGAAAAAATCAAAGCAATTTGCTTCTCGTGGTCAACAAAAGTTAACAATCTTATTGCTCAAAATCGCTCAATTGAGAGCTATAGAAAAACAAAGAGGCCCAGCAGTACTGCTATTGGATGATTTTATGACTGATTTTGATGAAGAAAAAATTCAACATTTATGTTCTTTTTTTGCTTCTTTGCCTTACCAGTTGATCTTTACATCGCCAGCCCAAAATGCTACATTTGACCATCAGATCAAGCAATTGGGGGGGGTTTTTGTAAATCTGACTGTCTGAAAACTTTACTTTAGTAGCGCTCTTTCTTATTTTGATGTCCTTGACAAATAGATAGAACAGACTTACTCTTATAGAGAATAAAGCGATATTTTCCTTGAAATGTTTATTTTTAATTATTTTTAAATAGTTGACATATCTGAAATATCCTTTATCTTTAAAACAGTATCAATTTGAAAAAACGTTGATACTTTTAACTTAGGCTTCATTACTACTCTCCTTTTTTCCATCGCGTTAACTTCGGTTAATGCGATGGATTTTTTTTGCGCACATCAGGTTTTATTGTTAAGGTGAAAAAGTGCGAATTACGTCTTTTTTAAGGAGTAGGTAATGAGTCGTTTCTTCATATATAAACTTATTTTTGTATTTTCAAGTTTTTTTTCTATGTATAATATGTGTCAAAAAAGTTTGCATCTTAAAGATGTTATACGCCATCCAATATTGAAGTCACCTGCGATACTTTATTCGCAAAAAATAAAAAATCATACTGAACTATTCTTATGGGATTCAAGGAAGCAAATTTCTACAAAGCTTTTGTCCTCTGCTTTTTCTTCTGTGGCAGTGTCGTTTATGCCACATGGGAATGGCTTTTGCTTTGTAGAGAATGAGGTATTGTTTCTTAAGTTTTTAGAAAAACGTCGACCTAAGCGACTTGATATTTATGAGCCTATTTATAATTTTGGTGTTCCTGTATGGATTGATGATTCTAGTTTTTGTTTGCATGCGCAGCGTGGCGATAGGTTTGGAATTTTTCATGTAACTACAGATTCTGATGTATCAACAATTGCAGCATTTGATAATATCGATTGCACATTTCCACAAAAAGTAGGCTCTTTTCTTTTTTATATTGAGTCTTTTTGTGACGATTTTATTTCAACAATTATTTGTGCTCCTTATCCTTTTATTGCACAAAAAAAACAATCTATTTCAATAGAAGATCTTTTTAAAAGTGATAGTGAGTTATCGCCAACGCTTATAAAAAAAGAAGAGAAACAGATGGTTGTTTCGCATGATGGGCCAATTTTGTTTTTGAAAATGATAGATGAAAAAGAGGGCTTTTTTATAGAGCCAGTTAGTAAGCAAGACATCACCTCTGAGTCTGCGTTTACTTGTTATCATATAAAAAAAATACAAAACGAATGGATTAAAGAAAAGCTCTTTTCATTTTTTTTGCCATCAGTTTTAATTGATTTTTCTTATAATTCGATTCATTCGTTTTTGCCGCGTTATTACAGGGGGAAACTGTATTTTACAGATTGTTACAAGCGAGCATGTAGGCAAGGGGTAGATCTTTTTTCGTATGATATAGTAGCAAAAAAAATCATACAACTGACATTAGGTAAGAATTTAGAATCGTTTTTTTCGCCAGTTTTTATTGGTAACACTCTTTTTTATAGTAATTCAGATTATATTTGCTCACAAAAAATAGATCGTTGTTAAAATTCAAATAGCCCTCAATCGAGCGGCAAATAGGGCAGTTGCAGCAATAGTTCTCCTGTGGTATTATTTCTTATGGGCAATTTATAATAATATCTTTATATAGGAATAATAATGAAAAAAAAGAAACTAAGCGGGTTGATTGTAAGTGCAGCATTTTTGTTGCTGGGTAGTCAAATTGAAGCTTCTGTGTCTAAAGACTTAGGTCATTTGATTCAGACAGGCCTTGAAAATCAGTTACCAGTTAATAAAGTTCAAGTTTCTAAGCATCAAGGTTTAGGTCATTTGATTCAGACAGGCGATAAAGATTATTGTGTAGTTAGTACGGGGGAAACGTTTACTGGCGCGAGTTCTTCTTCTCCTCAGAAAGGTTTTGAGTATCAAGGTTTATGTCATTTGATTCAGACAGGCGATGAAGATAATTGTATAGCAGGTACGGGTAAATCGTTTGCTTGCCCGAGTTCTTCTTCTCCAGGGTGGTTAAACAGTTATTTAACAGGTGGGTGTAATAAGAAAAATGAAGAAAATAAAAAAACAACAACAGGAAAAGTAGAATTTTTCGTGAAACGTAAGAAAAAGCGTAAAAAAAATAATTTTTCATCTAATCATAATTATTATCCCTTAAAAAAAAGGCCATTTAAAAAGTAATAAAAAAAGAATCGCCTCTTTTAGAAATAACTTTTAAATTAAAGAAAATGTTGTTTTAAAAAAAAATAATTAATATTTTTTAAACTCTTGACTTTGAAAGTGAAACTTTATATTTTGTTAATAGATTGAAATTTCTTCTTTCTACGCTCAAAAAAAAAATTTCGTTTTTTCTTAAAAAGTCAGTGTATTTTTTACATAATATACATTATCGGCCACAGTTTTTTTGTTAAGCCTTTTGCTTAGCCACTTTTGAAAAAGTCCTTTATTTAAGCCGCGCATTAAAATGCGCGGCTTTTTTTACAGTTTGGTCAAGCTTTTTTTTTATACTTTTTTAATAAATACAATATGAAACTACTTTAGTTTGAAGTTTGAAAAATTACGCCCTCAAACTTCGCTTTTGACAAAAGATCTTGCAGTTTCTCGAGTGTTTAATCGTTAAATGATTGTCGTGTCAGAATGGCAAGATATTTAGCCTCTGTGTTAAAAGTTGCTTTTTGTAAGGAATTTCAGACTTTTGCCTGTTTTTGATTACAAAATTTAAACTTTTTTGAAATTTATGGTTATAAATTTGCGAAAAATAAAAAATTTTACCAACCATTTTTGATTGATATATTTTTTTCTAAATTTTAATTTTTTTTTAAATTATATTTTTTGAGGTTTATATGAGATCACCAAAACAGGAAGAAGTTGATCAAGTTTAAAAAGTTTCATTTGCCTAAAGCAGTTTGTTGTCCATTGACTATTAACAAGTTCATCGGTAGCTTCTACCCAAATGAAATCATAATAAAATTTTTCTAAAAAAAATTCTTCCAATTCAAATTTTGCTCCCTTTTGTAAATAGCCCCCAAGCATTAATTCTTCATATAGATTTGTTACATTATTTCTTAGGTTGCATTGTGAAGTTGTTAAGCAGGCAATATTAGTATAATAATTATTGAGTGAGTTAAGAAAAAGATTTACAAGCGCTCTACCAGAAATAGCATCGTCAACTTTTATATAATGAAGTCCATTAACTAAAAAAGCATCTTGCAGATCAAGAATGTCAAAATCTGAAAATGGTTCTTTTATATATTTTGCAGATTTAATATGTTTATCCATTCCAGATAAAGTTATAGTTTTGTTTGGTATTTCAAAAGCATTTAAACTCTTTCTCATCTGAGGCTCCTTTCGCTCCCCCGCTACCGAGGCCTCTGTCCCCTATCGTACAATTTTTTAATACTCTACATAAAAAGCGATGTAAAAAACAAGAAAAGATACAAAAAAGAAATATTTAAAAAAATATATTTTTGTATCGAAAAACTTAAAATAAATTATTTACAAAATTTTTCTATTTTTATTTTTCCATAAACCACATAACGTGACGGCAAGTGCATCAGTTACGTCATCTCTTTGAGGGGGTTCTATTTTTGGAAAAAAACGAAGAATCATTCGGGCAACTTGTATTTTATCTGCGCCGCCATAACCGGTAACAGATAGTTTTATTTCTCGAGGAGAAAACTCATGAAGAGCTGATCCATGCTGACTAGCAAGTAAATATAAAATACCGCGTAAGTATCCAAGCTTTAAAAAATTTTGCGCATTTTTTCCAAGAAAAGGTGTTTCGAGTGCTACATCAGTTACACAGAAAGTTTTTATTTTTTCAGAAAAAAAATCATGAAAAATATGAATACGTTCAGGAAGTGATTTTTTAGGAGAAAGTTTTAAGCAGCCATGGTCCAATAAAAAAGTTTTTTGTTTTTCTTTTTTTAAAATTCCAAAACCAGCAAATCTCAGTCCCGGATCTATTCCTAAAATTATCATTACTTTCCTTTTTTATGATCAAGTAATTTTTTGGATATTTTTTAATCCTCAATATCAACAAATTTTGTTAATTCTTTTGAGAAATTTAAAAAAACTGTGCCGGTAGGACCGTTACGTTGTTTGCCAATAATCAATTCTGAAAGTGCCGGACTTTCGGTATCAGTATTGTATACAATGTCTCGATACAAAAACATAATTAAATCGGCATCCTGTTCAATAGCTCCTGATTCACGAAGATCGGAAAGCATTGGTCTTTTGTCCATTCTGCTTTCAACAGCACGTGAAAGTTGAGATAGAGAAAGTACGGGAATTGCTAACTCTTTTGCGAGTGCTTTGAGCGAGCGAGAAATCTGAGAAACTTCTTGATGGCGATTTTCGTGTCGCTGACTTGAATGTAAAAGTTGAAGATAATCAATAACTAAAAATTGTAGTCCATGTTCCGCTTTTAGTTTACGCGCTTTTGCTCGTAAATCCATAATAGAAAGCATTGCTGTATCATCAATAAAAAGCTTCATTTGTGCAAGTTGCGCCGCAACATTTGTAAGATCAACCCATTCTTCTGAGCTTATTGTTGCATTACGAATATTATGATGAGCTATTCCTGATTCAGCTGATAAAATACGTAGCGTTAATTGTTCTGCAGACATTTCTAAAGAAAAAAAACCGGTAACAATGTCATTTTTTGCAGCATGTGTTGCGATGGTTAAAGCTAATGCAGTTTTGCCCATTGATGGTCGAGCTGCCAAAACAATAAAGTCCCCTTTTTGAAATCCAGAGGACATAGTATCAAGAAGTTTATAACCGGAAGGAATTCCTGTTACACCTTTGCTGTGACTTTTTATATCTGAAAGATGTTGGAAAGTTTTTTTTAACCAAATGTTAAGTTGCACAAAACTTTGACTTGTTCTTTTGTTTGCTATTTGAAAAATTGTTTTTTCTGCTTCATCAAGAACGGCTGCGATATTTTCATCATCTTGCCCGTAACAATTGGTGATAATTCCAGTTGCTGAATCGATTAGTTCGCGCAAAATTGCTTTTTCTTTTATAAGTTTGGCATGCTGTTCTACAAAGCCTAATGCGGGAATGTCTTCTTGCAAAGACATAAGATAAACAAGTCCGCCAGCAGCTTCGAGATTTTCCTTTTTTTTAAGTTCATCTTGTAGAGTAACTAAATCAATCCGTTTTGATTTTTGAGAAATTGCCAAAACCGTTTCATAAATAATTTTATGTTGCGGATTGTAAAAATCATCCGGCAATAGCATTTCTGAAACTTGAGCAATTGTGCTGTCATTTAAAAGCAGAGCGCTCAAAACTGAACGCTCTGCATCAATATTTGAAGGCAGTGATTTACCAAGTACTTTTTCTGTACTTAGTTTTTTGGGTAAAAATCTACGCTGTTCTTTAAACATGAAACTGCCTTAAAAAAAACTATTTTTCTGAAACCACTTTTAAAGTAAGTTGTGGTTTTAATTTTGAAGATAGTTTAATTGTAATTTTATGGCTTCCTGTTGTTTTAACTGATTTGCCAAAATCAACTTGATTTTTTGCAATCCCTATACCTGCTTTTGCAAGTAACTCAGCAACTTCAACACCACTTACCGCACCATATAATCTTCCATCATCATGCGTTTTGCGTTTTAGAGTTAAAGTAAGTTGCTTAATTTTTTCTGCAAGCATTGATGTTTTATTTGAAATAATATCTTTGCGATGCTCAACGGTTTTTACTTTTGATTTATAAAAAGCTTCGTTTTTTGCAGTTATAATAATTCCAAGTTTTTTAGGGATAAGAAAGTTAGAAGCAAATCCTGGTTTAACTTTTACAATTTCACCAGCCATGCCGATTTTTTCGATATCTTTAAGGAGATAAACATTCATAGCGTGTACTCTTTTTTGATAGTGATTATTCTTTATTAACAGATGTGTCTTTGAGTATACCCCAAAAAGAAAAAGTTGCTAAGCGCTTGTCTAAAAAATAAAAAAAGAGACTCAATAAAGAGCCTCTTTTTTTACTAAAATTATAAAATATTATGCCATTGCCATTTGAGGGTAATCACTACTTGTACCAGAAATATTTGGTAAAGAAGCAGCATAAATAAACTTGGGAATACGTGATGCAATATTATCAAACGGCATTATAGTGCTATAAGAACCATAAAAAACATTTGGTATTCCATGAGCATAATCAACTTCACTGTTACAACCTATATTATTAAAGTAGTAACATTCCCCTCCTCCCATAAAACCAGTTCCTACAAATTTATCGTAAGAGAAAATATCGCAAACTTTGTTTCCTTCAAGTAAGCAATGAATTGGAGCACGCATAAGTTGCATTACAATTAAATGATGATCTTTTTGAGTTGCTGCAAAAAAGGTTCCACTTGGAGACCAAGAAGAACCAGTAATATAGTTATAATCAACATTTTCAGTAGTTGTAGTTCCATCAAAATAATCAAACTTGAGAGACTGCTTAACAAGCGTAACTCCATTACCATCAAAACTAAACAGTTTTAAATATCCTTTGGGGCCAGTTAAAAAACCTCCTATTGTTAATGATTTCCCATTAGGAGCCCAAGAAATTGTTTTGACCTGACTTCCAATGTTCTCATTGTCTATTGACACTACGGATCTTCCATTGAAGCTGAGCATATGTAGTTTTCCTGTAAGAGTGGTGTACGTAGCACCTCCTGTTCCAACTGCAATAACTTTTCCTTGAGGAGACCATTTTAAAGAATAAATTTTCTCCGAAAGATTTATTTCTTGAGCTTTTTCAATATTTCTTCCGTCAAACGTTAAAATTGTAACAACACCTGTATCATCACCGACAGCAATATATCGACCATCGGGCGACCACGAAACGGCATTGATATCTCGGCCACTCAAGCCGGTATCATAAACGCTAAAGATTGATGCCTCAATTTGTGAACCATCAAAAAACATTAGTACAACTCTTCCATTAAAACCAAAAGCTAAGTAGTGACCGTCTGGAGACCATGCTTGAGAAATTATTTTTGTAAAAACACCTACAGTAACAGATTGTTCTAGTCGCAAAGCAGTTCCATCAAAAGAAAAAAGTCGTAGATAATTTGATGTTTCATTACTATTAATAAGTGTTATATGATTGCCGCTTGGAGACCATTTTGCATCTCCTGTGCTATATGGTCCTGATTGATAAAAATATTCATCAACAT
>DAOVGZ010000006.1 GCA_030672115.1 bacterium
AAAAATAAAAGAAAAATATAAAGCGAAAAAAAGTTATTCTCAAAAATTTACCAACGAACCTTCTTATATATCTTAATATCCTAATTCTATTGATAAAAAAAAAGATCCGCTGCTCAATTGAGTAGCGGATCTTTTTTTTGAAAAATTAAAATAAAATTTTTATTTTTTTCTTTTTCTTTCAACAGCTTTTAAATGTTTTTTTCTTAAACGAACTGATTCTGGTGTAACTTCAATAAGTTCATCATCATTAATCCATTCCATAGATTGCTCAAGCGTCATAACTTTTGGCGGAGAAAGCTTTACTGCATCATCAGCGCCAGATGAACGCATATTGGAAAGCTTCTTTTTTTTGACTGGATTAACTTCAAGATCGTTATTTCTGTTATGTTCACCCATGATCATGCCTTCATAAACATGTTCACCTGGGCTTATAAAAAACTGTCCTCGGGATTTTAATGCATCCAAAGCATAACCAGTTGTTGAACCTGTTTCCATAGAAATTAAAGAACCTTTGGTTCTTCGAGGAATTTCACCACAATAAGGTTCATACCCTAAAAATTGCTGGTTCATTAAACCTGTTCCACGTGTATTTGTGATAAACAAACTTCTAAAGCCCATAACACCACGTGATGGAATTTTAAACTCTAAACGAAGTTTTCCATTTTGTTCTGGAACAAGATTTTGTAGTTCAGCTTTTCTTTGACCAAGAAGCTCCATAACAACACCTTGGTATTTCTGATCAACATCAATAATCAACAATTCCATAGGCTCATGTTTCTTACCATCAATAGTTTTGTAAATAACATGAGGAGCAGAAACTTCAAGCTCAAACCCTTCTCTACGCATAGTCTCGAGTAAAATACCCAAGTGTAACTGACCACGGCCAGAAACTTTATACGCATCTGAATTTTCAGTTTCTTCAACACGAAGAGCAACGTTTGTTTTTAATTCTTTATAAAGGCGATCTCTAATTTGTCGAGAGGTGAGTAATTTACCTTCTTTTCCAGAAAATGGAGAACTATTAACACCAACAAAAAGAGAAATAGTTGGTTCATCAATATCTACATATTTTACTGGTTTTGGCTTATCAACATCACAAATTGTTGTTCCGATGGTAATCGATTCTCCAAGGCCAGCAATTGCAACAATATCACCAAAAGAAGCTTTCAAAGATTCTTTTCTATCAAGTCCTTCAAACTGATACAGTTTAGTAACCTTGATAGGCATACTAACTTCTTCTTTTTTGCAGCAAATAACCTGTTTTCCAACTTCAATAGTACCACTCATAATCTTACCAACACCTATACGGCCGAGGTAATCTGAATAATCCAAATTAGTAATAAGGAGTTGAAGATCTTCTGTTGTTTCTTGTGGAACAGGTATAGTTTTTAAAACAGCCTCAAACAATGGCTCCATTGTACCTTCTGTTGCAGTTTTATCTTTTGACATAAAACCGTTTTTAGAAGAACCGTACAATACTGGAAACTCTAATTGTTCGTCTTTTGTTGCCAAATCAAGAAAAAGATCATGAATCATTTCTTCAGTGCGATCAATATCAGCGTCTTTTCTGTCAATTTTGTTAATAACAACGATTGGCTTTAAGTCGAGTTGTAAAGCTTTTTGCAAAACAAATCTTGTTCCTGGAAGTGGGCCTTCAGCCGCATCAACCAAAAGTAAAAAGCCTTCTACCATTTGGAGTGTTCGTTCTACTTCACCACCAAAATCCATATGGCCTGGGGTATCTACAATATTAATTTTTGCTTCTGGCAATCTAAATGAAGCGTTTTTAGAAAGAATGGTAATACCACGCTCTTTTTCTATATCGCCTGAATCCATAACTCGATCAACAGCACCTTCACCTTTTGATTCTACGGTTCCAGACTGCTTGAGCATTTCATCAACCAAGGTAGTTTTACCATGATCAACATGGGCAATAATAGCTATATTTCGAATATCGTTTCGTTTTTTATTCATTTTTCCACAATGTATTTGATGGTTTAAAAAAAAGAGACTCCCCTTCTATCAATGGTATACTTTTTGTCATTTTTTGGCAATAATACCGCTATTTTTAAGCATAAAAGGGTTTAATGGAAATATTACAAACCGAAACAAGAACCTCTATTTTTAGATAACCAAAAATTTTCTACAGAAGGTTGCAGCATAAAAGCTTCTGAGTATAAGCTAATATTCAACAGAAGCTATCATTTAAAAAAGGAACGCTTTATGATGAAAAACAACCTTATCTTATTACTCTTATCACTCCCTACAATCAGCCAAGCTGTTATTGTAGAAAGCAAAAATCTCAACGATATTTATACTCATTTGCAAAAAGACTCTATCGTTATATTTGATATCGACAACACCATGACCAAAATTTCTCCCGCTATCGAACCCTGGGTCCACTCCAAAACAGCGAAATTAGAAAAAAAAGGACTCGCCCATGATGAGGCATTCCATTTTGTTCTTGCCATGTTTTTTACAATAACTGAAATAACCTCACTTGTACCTATAGGAAACGCCCCTGCTATCGTTCATGATTTACAAAAGAAAAAATTTCCAGTTATTGCGCTCACAAATAGATCTATACCTGTTGCGAAAAGAACAATACAACGACTTAAAAAAATCAATATCGATCTTTCTAGCAATCACATATCAAAAAATATCATGAATTTATATGACACTCATGCAGCACTTTATTCAAACGGCATTATTTTTACCGGATCCAATGATAAGGGACGAATGCTATTTACTTTTTTTGACGCAATAGACTATAAACCAAAACATATTATTTTTCTTGACGATCGCCAAAATAATGTTGAATCTGTTGATTTAGCCTGCAAACAAAACAATATTGAATGTATCTGCTTACGAGTTGGATTAATGGATGAAGTAAAAAAGAATTTCGATCATACACAAGCTGAAAAAATTATTTATAATCTCAAACAAAAACTTGGTTTTGAGCCGCTCATCCCAATTGAAAAAAAAGAAACAAATTGGACAGAGAAAATTTGGAATAGTATCTGTTGGCCATTTAAAAAATTATGGAACTTATTGTGATTTTTTATACGATCTTTCAAAGCATCATCGATATCTGTAAACAGCATCCAGAAATACTAATATTTCTTTCTTTAGCAATTGGATACTATGTTGGCAAAATAAAATGTTTTGGTTTCAATCTAGATTCAACTGCCAGCACGCTACTTGCCGCACTCATTTTAGGACAAGCCAACGTTGAAATAACACCGCTTTTACAAACAGTAGCATTTTCCATTTTTATTTTTGTAGTCGGTTATAAAGTTGGGCCAAACTTTTTTGGCAGTCTTAAAAAAAGCGGAAGCCATTATCTTATTCTCTCCATTTTTTTTGCGCTTACAGGACTAATAACAGCAATCATACTTGGCAAACTTTTTGGTTTTGACAAAGGAACAACAGCAGGACTTTTAAGCGGATCATTAACGCAATCTTCTATAATGGGAACAGCCCAAGAATCTATAAAAACTCTTTCTATATCTTACGCACAAAAAACAACTTTGATTTCAAACGTTGCCATAGCCCATGCAGTGACATATATTTTCGGATTCGCGGGAGTTATTCTTTTTTACAAACTGATTCCGGGTTTGCTAAGAATAAATTTAAAAAAAGAAGCAAAACAACTAGAAACACAATTTAAAAAACATACTAAAATTGTCACCCCTAAACCAAAAACAAATAACTCCTACATCATTATGATCGGCGCTGGTTGTGCATTAGGAATTATTTTGGGCCTTGCTGTTATAAATATTGGAGTAATTCCTTTAACTCTTGGAATGGGTGGTGGTGTTCTTCTTAGTGGTCTTTTTTTTGGCTGGCTACAATCAGCTCATCCTTTTTTTGAACCTATTGGAAAAGAAGCGCAACGGTTACTAACAACTGGAAGTCTTAACCTATTTATCGCATGTGTTGGATTGTCGGTAGGACCAAGGGCAGTAACCGCACTGCAAACACATGGATTATCTTTATTTTTTGCCGGTATTATTTTAGCTCTCACACCACATGTTTTAGGAATTATATTTGGAAGATTAATCCTTAAGCTCGATTATGTTTTACTTTTAGGAGCACTAACAGGTGCGGGAACAATAACACCATCGCTACAAGTTTTAAAAAACGAGGCTGAAAGCACTGCTCCTGCACTTGGATATACAGTTACTTATGCACTAGGTAATTTTATACTCACCCTCTTGGGAACGCTTGTTATTCATTTTATGTAAAACTTACCTTAAAAATTTTTTACATAAAAAAGAAAAAACATCCTCTGGCATGAAAGCCAGGGGATGTTTTTTTTATTACGTTAATAAAAAGATCTGATTTTACAATTTCACCTTTTTCACAAATTAACAATAGTACGTACTTCTTTCATCAAATTAAAAATAGTACATAATTCTTTCATAGAAGACGTTGAAATTCTTCCGAGTTTCACCTGTTTTTTTAAAACATTACAAGCTACTGAAAATTCAATTTTATTAGAATCTATAAGTTGTTTCAACATATTAAAAATTTGTTGATCAACAATTGCATCTTTTTCTTTTTTTGTTTTGTTTTTTATATCTTTTTTGCAAGCCCAACCATTATTGTTTACGGGAACAAAACCAACCACAAAAACTTGATGTACTATATTGTTACATTGTTTTTCAATCTCATTTTCTGATAAATTTCCACCAGCATGTACTAAAGCAAATGAACCTAATAACATAAAGGCTATTAATAATTTTTTCATAAATAAGTCCTCCAATAAATAATCTAAATTTACACAGTATATAAATAGTTTACAAAGCTAATATCCATTCTGCAAAGGCCTCCTTAAAGCGACCCTATAGAGCCTATATTGAATATTTCTCTGCCCCCATATCCTAATGTTTTAGGAATTATATTTGGAAGATTAATCCTTAAACTCGATTATGTTTTATTTTTAGGAGCACTAACAGGAATGGAAACAATAACACCGTCTTTACAAGTTTTAAAAAACGAAGCTGAAATCGCACCTCCTGCACTTAGATATACAGTTACTTATGCACTCGGCAATTTTATACTCACCCTTTTGGGAACACTTGTTATTCATTGAATGTATGTAAAATTTTATAACGCTTTCTGAATTTAAGTTCAAAAATATTTGTTATAAAAAGCTCTTTCATTGTTACAAAAAAGTTTAATGTACCATTCTTAACATATTTCATTAAAATCAATACCGCGGTTGAAAAACTAATTTTTTCATTCATACACGATTCTGGTCTTACAAGATTACTTAACAAAGACAAAATTCTTTCAGTAAACATCAGTTTTTTTTCTTTATCTGTTTTTTCACTCAACTGGATATGTAAACCACCTTTAGAATAATATCCTTTAAACAATTCAAACATGGAATTCTTAAAAAAAATTACCTGATATATCTGATCACATCTTTTTTCTACTTCTTCTTTTGATAATATTTTTTTAGAAACAAATATAAAATCTTTAAATTCTTTTTTTGTTTTTTTAAAAAGGGAATCTGAAATGTGACCCAAATCTACTTGTTGTTTAAGAATACAAACAACAATATCCAGTTCATCTGAATGGTCTTTTACATAATTCTTTAAAAAAGCAATAATTTCTCTAGATGTAGACAATTCGCCACATGTTTTTGAAAGATGCAAAGATAGGGCAGTTCTATAATTGATAAATACTTTACAAACTAATGAAGATGCAAAAAAAGAACCCAATAACATAAAGGCCATTAATAATTTTTTCATAAATAAGTCCTCCAATAAATAATCTAAATTTACACAGTATATAAATAGATTACGAAGCTAATATCCATTCTGCAAAGGCCTCCTTAAAGCAACCCTATAGAGCCTATATTGAATATTTCTCTGCCCCCATATCCTAATATTTTAGGAATTATATTTGGAAGATTAATCCTTAAACTCGATTATGTTTTACTTTTAGGGGCACTAACAGGAATGGAAACAATAACACCATCGTTACAAGTTTTAAAAAACGAAGCTGAAAGCGCTGCTCCTGCACTTGGATATACAGTTACTTATGCATTGGGCAATTTTATACTAACCCTCTTGGGAACACTTGTTATTCATTTTATGTAAAATTCGCTTTAAGAAGTTAATACTTTCAATTGTATTATTTTTTTTAGAACGTATTTTTTAAACTTATTCCACGAACTGTTAAACTATTTTAATGTCGAATCCGTGTAGTAATCCTATAATTTCTGGGAAGGAAAATGTTGCCTTTTTAATCTTATTCACAAGAGGATCAATAACATAATTTGATGCTCCCAAAAAATTTGACTTGCTTAAATTACAATGTCGAAATAAAGGTTTTTTAGAAGTTTCATCAAAAAAATATATTCAAAAATACTTTTGCTGAGATTAATCCTTTAAAGTTCATTTCTAACCATGATACTCAAAAGTCAAAGGTAGTAAATGCTCTTGAACTTATAAAAATTTAAATTTATTGTGGAAAAATTAACTAAAAACCATTTCTCTAAACTTACATAGGAATTATTTATGAATATTAAAAAAACTGTCTTGTCAGTTATGTGTAGCATTTTAATCTTTTCAGCTTCGATGACAAGAGCCGAAGACACAGAAGAGAACGATCTTTGTGCAGCATGTGGAGTTATTGTTGGTTTTTTTGTAATTGCTGCGGGTGCTTTTGACCTTAATAACATAATACATGAAACCTTCAGTGATGGACAACGATCTCAAAATCAATTTGAACCCTATTTAAAAACACAACCAACTGTTGGAGGAATCAAAATTGCAATTGGTTCAGCAATGATGACTCTAGGTGTAAAATACTTACTTGATAAAATTTATGGCCATAAAAATAAAAAGAAGCTTCCAAACAAACGACATAATTCAAAACTTTAAACATTTGGGGCTACTTTTTACAAAAAACAAATAAAAAAAGTAGCCCCAAATGCTATCTAAAGAACCTTTCCAATCGTATTATAGTAAAAATTTTTTGACCCCCATAAATCTATAACTATTATCCCAAAATACACCTATTGCTTAAAATGAGTGGAAGTGCTGCCTTAAAAATAGAGCTTTTTGTCTAACCTTAAGCTTTTTAGAGGGCTTTTAAGGTCTCACAATTTTAAACTTTTTTAATTATTTAACCAAGGAAAAATCATAAAAATAAAAATGAACAAAAATAATTTTATTGCGCTATTATTTTTAACAACATCTTTTTTAACACAAGCAATGAACAACACCCAAAATGGACTTGCAAATATAAACGAAACTGATCTTGCGGAACATTTCTTTTCTAAAAAAAATAATGAAATAAAAACTTTAATAAATAACAAAAAAACAGATTGTAGACCTGAATTTTATCAAAAGTTTTCATCGCGATTCACTGCTTATACAGGTTATACAGGACACAATGGTCTTTTTTCTATTAAAGAAAGTTTTTGTAAACTAGCAAAATATGGAAAATCCAAAGATAAATATTGTGATTGTGACGAACATGGAAATTCAGAAAAAGCACAAAAATGGATCGTAGAAAAAAATGGAGATATAAAAGTAAATTTTAAAAAAACTAATAAAACCATAAAAAATACTTTGAAGCTAAACTAAGTTTTGGCGGAATTGTTCGCCCAACAGGCTTCTTATCTGGCTTTAATTACAGATATGCACTTCTTATGGCTTGGTATACCGAAAATAAAAATAAAGATGTAGTTGACTCAAAACATTGGAGTACAAAAAGTAAAAAAAGTGAATCCCGTGAAAAAGTTTGGAAGTACAGGCATAATTTGACACTTGAACAATCGGCACTTTGTGTAGCATTGCAACATCAATATTTTGAAAAAAATATGGATAATGGTGTTCCTGTTGCAATAGGTTCTCATAAATATGCCTATAAAACTTTTTGCTCTTTACCTATGGAAATGCAAAATGAAGTTGTTAATTATTTACAATGGGTCAAATTACCAATATCAAGACGAGTACGTAATTTTTTTGTTAATTACCCAGGCTTGAGCAGCGTTTCTTTAGGCGGAATTGCAACAGGTATTTCCTATAAAATTATTAAAAAATATAGTGACTCAAAAAAATAAAATGGAGTGCTACCTTAAAAATAGAGCTTTTTGCCTAACCTTAAGCTTTTTAGAGGGCTTTTAAAGTCACCCCATTTAAAAAATTTTTACTATTCAATCAAGAAAAGTATATGAAAACAAATAATATTATTATTTTTATAACAGCCTTTTTAGCTGCATTTGCGCACAATATAAAAACTACAGATCTTATACCTGCTCGCATGGCTATATCTCACCTTGCAAACACACTAAATGAAGATAATAAAAAGCCGCTGCAGTCCCTACAACATACAGAATGGCTAGCAGACAGTTTTGGCGTTGAATCTTTTGGTATAGAGCGCAATATTTATTTAATAAATAAATATTTTCATGATGCCATAAAGCTCTTTTTTGAAAAACCACTTAAATCAGAAAATGAAAATATCCAATTTTTTTCAAAACTAATTATTGATGAAGTAAATTGGATTATGAAGAAATATCCAGATAGCAGTACTTTTGGGGGCTGTTTTTCAAAAAAAGATAGAATTGATCGTACAATACTCGACTATATAGATGCAATGTATGATTTTCTAAAAAAAAATAAATACAACATTAAATACAAAAAGCATGCAAAAAAAATATTAATAATTATGAAAAAAATAAGATTAATTTTAAATGGAATCAGAACAGAAGAAGATAACATTCGTTGTTTCGGTTATGCACTTAGAAAATTTAAAATTAAAAATCTTATTAATGAACTTGATCAAGAGTTTATAAATGTATCAAAAACAAAATCACAAAAATAAAATTATGAAAAACATAAAAAATACTATTTTAAATATTGTTTTAGTTTCTTCTTTATTTATAACAATAAAAACTAGCTACAATGAACCAAAATACACATTTAAAGATGTTATTGGATTAGAACATGTAAAAAAAGAATTAATAAATATTATGAATTCTTTTGAATCTGACTCTAATAAAGACTTACAAAGAAATTATATTTTTATTGGACCTCCAGGAACTGGAAAATCATTTATATTAGAAGCCTTTCATGGAGAAATTATAAAAAGAAACAATACAAAAAAAGATAAAATTAATTTTTTTAACATTAATGCATTTGAGATTGCCAAAAAAGGTGTTAATTGGTTTTTAGATTTTGCTCAAAAAAACTCTCCCTGCATCATTTGCATAGATGATATTACCTTACTCACATTAACAAATATTAGTCGCCAAGATCTAAAAAAACTAACTGATTTTATGAAAAAACCAGTTAGTAAAATAAAAGAAAATCAAATCGTTATTTTAGGGACAACAACTCGTTTACGATATGTAAACAGATTATTTAATTGAAATGAAAAAACTATTTCTTTTTTGTCTTTTTCTTCTTGTTCCGATTAATCAAATAAATGCACTTTCTACAAAAAAAGTTTTACTTATTCTTGGTTCAACCTTTATTGCTCACAAATCATTACGCTTTATCGTTCCTTTAATTGATCGTAAAATTAAATATAAAAAAAATTTAATGCCAGAAAACATTCAAACGCAAGCTGATCTTTTTTTTAAAACAATGGCCAAAAATGGATCTCGTTTATTGTATCCCCTCAATAAACTTAAACTTCTTCTAAAATATACAGCTGTTTATTATGGAGCTCAGGATGAATATCTAGATAAAAATCAAGCAATGGCTTGTTACGATTTTGGCAAAGGCGGCATTCATTTAAGTTCAAATCATTTTAAAAAAACATTTGGGCCAAAAGAATTATATCTTCTTTGTCATGAAGTCGCCCATGCTTATCAAGATAGATTTATATTGGTTAATTTTTTTTGGCCTAGACATAAAAAAGAATACAATGCAGAGTTTTTAACGATTAAAACACTTTATAAATTAAAAAAATATAAAGGAATTAAAGCTGGTCTTAAAGATGCTATTAACAACGCAAAAGACATACAAATGAATCCTATTGACTCAAAAGAAGGATGGAAAAAAAGACACTGTTATGCTTGTGGAACATTTGATTCATATACGCAACTTCTTAATCAAAATAATCAAGATAAAAAATTAATAACTATTAAAAAAGAATTGGGTCAAGAACTTTGTGATGAAAAATTGGCTTGTTCTCAAGAAAAAAATTGGACCAAGGAACATCATAAAATTGTAAATGAACGTTATACAGCGCTTATAGATAGCATACAAAATTGGCATTTTTCAACTTATGAAAAACGAAAAAAACAATATTTTGATACATTAAATGAATACAAAAAAAAATCTCAAAATCAAAATTAATCAATATAGCACCTTAAATTACACAAAGAACTATATTGCCTGATTTATAGATTTGATTACATTAAAAAAATAATATAAATTAATTTTTTTTAAATGGTTACCGACCAAAATATTGTAAATCGTTTTTATATTATGATCAATTTATATAAATTTTATCTTCACAAAAAGATCACAATATGTTCCATAATTTTGTTTTCTATTTAATTTTTCTTTAAAATTGCTCTTACTATCTATTTTTGTTATTTCTGCGCTTGCTTTCCAATTTATAAAAGATGCTTTTATTCTTGTTTTATCAAACATTTGTAAATCTTTTTTAACAAGATTATTTTCTTCTTTTTTTTGATAACAATATTTAACTGTACTTGCCCCTACACCAAATATGGTTGAAAAAATCAAACACTTAGGACCAAATTTTGAAAAAACTTTTATAAGAGCATCTCTATAATTTTTCGCATTAGGAATCTTGTACAAACCATATACAACTATAGGTAACGCTGTCATACCACATAAAAAATCTGCCTTATCTTTATAATTGCTAGGATAAACATAAAGATTTGGATGGTTTTTTAAAAAATCTTTTGAATTGTCTTCAAAAAGTTTTTTTACATTCAAACTTTTATCTTTAATTTGTTGTAATTCAAATAATTTTTCTTTTTGATCATGCTCTGTAAAAACATGATTTAAAATTTTTAAAAGATTGTTGTAGTCACAATGATTTACAAGCATTTTATAACGATTTTCGTGATGCCCTTTAAAATATGAAGTATTCAATTCCGCATCTTCCATTAGCCCAAATGTATTCAGGTTCTTCTTTAAAAAAATTGCATCGCATTTTTCTTCAAATTTTATCTCTTTATTTGTAAGCCCCTCATCTGATGGAGCAAGTCTCATTTGTCTAGCAATTTGAAGTTCAAACGGACGAGGAATATTATTTTGCATTCCTTGCATCGACCAAGCAACGCACAACAAAGTTACTGTAATTATTTTTTTCATATTTTTGTCCCCAAGTAGAATTATTTCTTATTGATCTTTAGAATCAGTTCTTTCAAATTGCTCATACCAAACTTTTTGATATGCTTTTTTCAAAATATTTCTACATTTTTTGAATTGTAGCAATTTGAACTACATTGAGATTATGCATAAGTTTTTACTTTACTCTTTCTTCTAAAGGTTCTACCGGTAATGCGGGATAATTATTTAGAAAGTAAACATTGGCGACTGCTTGTTTTAAGCAATTTCCTCCATACGCAGCTTTTAAATATGGATTTGGTTTATTTGGACCAATGATCTTAAATATTCCAAAATCATATTTTTGTAGAGGAAATAACTCTTCTGCTTTAAAAAATAAGGGTAGATTGTCTCTACGATATCTTCTTTTAAGTTTTGGGCAAGAATAAAAAATTAAATTGTCTTTTTGATAAGTCAGTATTACATCGCAATGAATATCAAGTTTAGTATTTTCAATTTTATAAACAAAATTCCTTTTTTTAATAAGCTTATATCCTAATTTTATGATTTCAGATTTTATCGATAATAATAATGACTCAGAAGAGTTATCAATAAAAATATCCAAATCTACATCAAGAGGAATAATTCCCTTGTGTCTAACGGCTCCCAATAATGTTCCACCAGCAGCCCAATATACAATTTTATGCTTATTTAATAGTTCATGTGTATCTTTCATGAGCTGATATAAACCTGTTATTTTTTTAGAAGCGTTTCTGTAATCTATAGGTTTAATAGATGTTGTCATATTAAGTAAAATAGCTATAAATATTACTTCCTTAATTGATTTTCTCATTCTTATTACTCCTTATAAAACTATTAAAAAACACCTTCGTTTAAGCTAATAACACTTCATTAAAAATGATAATAATATTTCTAGTAAATTTTTTGTTGTTTCAACATTATGACCATTCAGCTGATAAAAAACATAGTTAATTATCTGCTATGAATTATACCCAATTAAATTTTTTTAGTTATGAAAATTAAACTTTCCAAATTTTCTTACACGTAAAAATTTTAAGTATATTTCTTTCAACTTTAAATCATAAAAATAGTAGATAGGAACACACGGGCACAACTATCGTAGCAATAGTTTTTGCCAAGGCGCACGTAAAACTTATTAAAAACGATATAAACAATATAATCTTGCAAAACATCCTTAATTATTTAAAAATTCAAATAAAAGTATTGATTACAAACTATAAGGAACTTTTATGAAATCATTTACAATAATATGCTTATCATACTTATTTTTATTTCAATTTTCTTTTGCTGAGCAATCCAAAACAAACTGCTACCCTCAACCAATAAATAAATATGTTAATGATTTTGCAAACGTCATTGACAAGCTTGATACTCAAAAAATAAAAGAATCGCTAAAGCGTATTGACCAACAAACAGGAACAGAAATTACAGTTGTCACTATCAACTCGATTAACGATTATAAAAAAACTGAAAAAGTTTTTGAACATTTTGCAACTGAACTTTTTAACAACTGGGGAATTGGAAAAAAAAAAAGAAACGACGGCATTCTTCTTTTAGCTGCCATCAAAGACCGTAAAGTTCGTATCGAACTTGGCTCTGGATATCAAGGCGTTTATAATAGGCTAGCACAAAGTGTTATCCAAAATGATATAGTTCCCTACTTTAAACAAAATCAATATAGTCGAGGTATCTACCAAGGAGTGCATGGAATTATTACAAGCGTAACAAAAGAAGTTTCATGGCTTGAATTTTACAAATGGCCGATACTTATGCTTATAGTCATATTAATCCTCATTCTTGCAGCTATCTCTGCCTTTCGATCAGGGAAAAATGGCTGGGGAGGAGCTTTACTTATCGCAATTGGCTTTCTTCTTTTTTTTCTTATCAAAATGTTAATTAGTAAATCATCTAGTGGATTTGGCGGAGGGAAATCATCTGGTGATGGAGCCAGTGGTGACTGGTAATACATTTTAATTTTTTAGACATAATCATGCTTTACTTTAAATGCAAAAAAAGCGGGAGTTTTAAAACTCCCGCTTAAAGTTTTTATAATTTAATTTTTTTTGAATTAAAATTATTTATATATATTTCAGTTCCCAATGATCAAAAAAAGACTTGGAAAGAAGACTAAAAACATTATTACAGTCATCTTTAGAATTTTTTCTTAAACATTGATTATAACCGTTCCGAAGCTGAGCTCCTTTTTCCCTTATTCCATCAAACCCAGACATATCTGATTTATAAAATTTCGCAAGAAAAGGAATATTTGGCCTGTATTTTATAAATAATTTTGGGTTTTGAGAAACGCATGCAATGTATTTCTTTACTGCTTTTTCCATTTTTTTATCGGCATCATGTTTTTCGTTTTTGCCTTCAAATGATCTTTTAAAAGAATTAATATATTCTTTATATTTTTTAATCGTATCAAGAAAATTGTTTGTTTCATTTATAAATTCAACTTCATCTTGATCTTGAGAGCTACTGGTCTTATTAGCAAAACCATTCTGTACTGACAAAGAAATGCATGCTAACAATATTGCTAGTAAAAATTTTTTTTGTTTTTTTAACATTATGAACCCTTTAGCTGATAAATAAAAATAATTAATTCTATACTAGTAATTATACCCAATTAAATTTTTTTAGTTATGAAAATTAAATTTTAAACATATTTTTTTCAACTTTAAATCATAAAAAAATGTAAATCATTGCAATCTTTTATTTTGCATACGTAAAGTAACAATCGAGCATAAATTTTTTCAAAAAAGATAGTTCGATGAATCATTCAAAAAAAATTCTTTTTATCATTACACTCTCAATTCCTCTTTGCGCAAAAATTGTCGAATATAATTTTGATATCAACTACAAAAAGGTCTCTTTTGCCGGAAAACCTGTCACCGCAATGGCAATAGATAACTGTATTCCAGGACCAACAATAGAAGCTCATGAAGGTGATACACTTCGTGTTACATTTCACAACAAAATGAATGTCGAAACTTCAATTCATTGGCACGGAATTCTTTTGCCAAATGATCAAGATGGCGTTCCTTACATTACAACCCCTCCAATCAAAAAACATAAATTTTTCACCTATGAATTTAAAGTAAAACAAGCCGGGACATATTGGTATCATTCCCATACAGGGCTTCAAGAGCAATTGGGAATTTATGGCGCACTTGTGTTTCATCCACGCAAAGGAGAAAAAATAAAAACTGACAACGATCAGGTTCTTCTATTTTCCGATTGGACAAATGAAAAGCCCTCACGTGTTCTTGCCCATTTAAAAATGGATGGCGACTATTATGCTTTAAAAAAAGGTACCGTTTTATCTTGGGACAAAGTGATAAAAAACGGATTACCAGCAATAAAAAATAAACTCAGCGGAGCAATAACCCGAATGGGATTAATGGATATATCTGACATTGGTTATGATGCCTTTTTAACCAATGGAAAACAAACAGAATATCTTAAAGTACAGCCAGATGAAACTGTTCGACTTAGATTAATTAATGCAGCAGCTTCCACCTATTTTAATATCGAATTTGCAGGTGGCCCCATGACAATAGTTGCTGCTGATGGCCTTGATATTATCCCACAAAAAGTAAAACGTCTGCGCATGGCGGTAGCCGAAACCTATGATGTCATTATAAAAATATCAGAAAAAAAATCATACGAACTTCGTGCAACGGCAGAAGATGGAACCGACTATAGCTCAACCTTTATCGGAATAGGTAAAAAAGTATTTGCGCCAAATATTCCACGACCTAACCTTTTTTTAATGCGCCACGACAAACATAAAAATCATACAAAGAAAAACCATACTCAAAAGCACGATACAATAAAGCATATGACCGATTATGCAAAACTACGTTCTGTAACAAAAACATCTCTTCCTGAAAATCAAACAACAAAAAAAATAGAAATTCAACTAACTGGCACAATGGACGGCTACAGATGGTCATTTGATAATAAAATATTTTTGGAACAATCAAATATAGAAATCAATAAAGAAGAAAACGTACATTTTATTCTCAATAACAAAACTATGATGCACCACCCTATTCATCTCCATGGTCATTTTTTTCAAGTTTTAAATGGTCAAGGTGATTATGCACCATTAAAACATACCGTTGATATTCCTGCGATGGATACCGTAGAAATTGCATTCGATGCAAACGAAAACCATCACTGGTTGTTTCACTGCCATAACCTTTATCATATGCTTGCAGGCATGATGCGAACCATTTCATACAAACATTCAACACCTCTTACCGAAAAAAAAATAAAACTATTTTCCCATGATCCTTGGTATTATTTTAGCGATATGACTACTCTTTCTCAGATGATATTGGGAGAAATACGCTTACTCAACACTCGCAACAGTTTTGAACTAGAATACGATTATAACTATAAGCATGAATATGATATCGAGCTTAGATATTTTCGAAACTTTACAAAATTTTTTGACGCATACATCGGAGCAGAATTTGAAAGAGATGCTTGCATAAAAAAATGCGTATGTTGTTCAAAAACAACAAAAAGAATTCTCAAAAAACCGGAAAAAATATTTGTACTTGGAATACGCTACATGCTACCACTACTTATCCAGTCAGATTTACGAGTTAGCTCCAAAGGAAGAGGACGATTAGCCCTTCGTTCAAAGCTACATTTAACTGCTCGTAATTTTTTCGAATGGAGCTGGAATACAGACAATGAATATCGATTCGCACTTTCTTTTGAAGCACACAAACATTTATTATTTATGGTCGCATATGATTCTGATTTTAAATGGGGCGCAGGACTAAGAGTTAGATTTTAAGTAAAAATTTACACCTATCAAAAAGTTACAAAAAAAAAGGCCCCGCTTAAAAGCGGAGCTTCTTTTTTAAAATTTAAATATAAATCTTAACCTTGGCTAGAAAGTAGCATTTCACCATAGACTACTTGATAGCTTGAAATTCATAAAAAAATCTTTTTTCACAGATTAGAAAAGCATTATTCTGTGGAAAATACTTATTTTTTAAAGATACGAAGGAAAAAATGAGGTATAACAATGAAAAATGTATTATATAAAGAAGACCAAAATCTCTTTTTTTCTTCTTTATTTATATTTTCTTTCATCTCTTTATCAATTTCCTTAGAAGTTGGTGTACCAAAAACTTCTGATGCTTCATCTATTGTGTAATTCATGTTTACAACAGCATTTTCTGAATTTGCCTTTATTTGAGGTACTATTTCTTCTATTTTCGCTGAAGTCAATTCTGTATCACTAGCTAATATACCGCATGAAGAAAGACCTAAAATGAGTGTAATTGACAAAAACAAACGATTATTCATGAAATCTTCCTTAAATTATTTACACAAAACTAAAGCCTTATAATTAACGTTACCCTTATTATGCTACTTTTTCAACTATTCATTGAGATTTTTCGCCCAAAAAACCTGTAAAAATAGGCCCTGGATTTTACCCCAAAGCCTATTTGCATTTTAAATGTGTTTTAATTTTTTTTCTTCTTTTGCCAATAAGAATATAAGTACTTTGCTGATAGACCAACTCCGACGAGAGAAGCACTAACAGCAGCTATACTCCAACATTTTTTTTAAACTTCTTTTTTTCATCATGCTTTTTGGTCTTGCATTCTTCGAATCGTGCTTGAACGTTCTCTATAATTTTTTGAACTTCTTTTTTTATTATTGGTAAGTTCTGCAAATCTACATAATGTTTTCTTGTCATTTCGTAAACGGTAACCAAACGGCTGCTTCCTTTTTCTTGAAATTTACATTTTTTTGCCAATTTATGCATTGGTCCGTTATAATTCCAGCAGCAAAAACGTACATTATTACAGCCGATATTGAACAATTTTTCTATTGCTCTTTTACCTAGCACTGTTCCATATCCGTGTCTTCTCTCTTTTTCTAAAATGGCCATATGCTTAACAGATCCTACTTTTTGATAATAGTCAAATGTTACAAAGCCAATGGTTTTTTCATTTTTACGAAGAACATATGTAGCGCGTTTTCCCTCTTTCATTTTTTTTGGATTTACGAGGCGCTCAACATAAAAACAAGCATCTAAAAAACTCCTGCCAAACTTTTCCGCATTTTTAGAATATAAATCATCAATATAGGTAGAATCGCGATCAGAGTTAAAACCTTTAACTTCATACCCCTGTTTTTTTAGCATTGTGCTAGCAAAAGCACCGTTGACAAACAAAAGAGATAAGGTCAGTAAGCCTTTTTTTACGCTTGAACCGTTCATTATAACTCCATAATATATCTTATTTTCATTTAACTTTTTTAAAAAGGACATTTCCTCACATTCTACTTTTAGTAAATCACGCCCATAAAAAATGTCAAACTGTAAAGTCCTTGATAAATAAATCGCTCTGAAGGAATTTTGGATAAATAAAAATATTGCGCCCAAAAGCCCGCTAGTTTAACCCAAAAAAATCACCCTGCCTGAAACACTAAACAAAAAAAAACGCTTTAAAGCGAGGCAAAATTATTCCCAAAAACGTCTTTTAGCGAACTCACATCCCGCACCGGATTTTAAATATTTTTCAAAAGCTATTGCTTTGTATTTGTCTTCAATGCCTAAAAAAAGAATTAACTTCCAAGGCCGAAAATCTTTTGTGTACTTTGAGCCACCAGAGTTGTGAGTAGCGAGTCTTTTATTGATATTTGAAGTGCTACCGATATAACGTTTTTGTGGATTGTTAATTGATTGGATTACGTAGACGTAGTACATAAAGAAACTTTGAATTTTTGAAAAAAACTGACAATATAATTGGCCTGACCAGACCCCACTACGCTTCACGGCCACCGGGGTTTCACCCCTCAAGGGCCTAAGCTTCCTACTACGCCTAACGGCTACGAAGGACAGGGACGGCGGGCAACCTATGCCCTTCATGCTCTACCAAACTCTCTTTAAATTATTTAATTTTTTTTCCTTTGAAAAACTGGCTCTGCCAACCGTCGCTCCGAAGGAGCATAGGTTGGCGTCCCATAGAAGACTATCTTATAACTTTTAAACCACAAAAGAGCAGCTGCTTGCAAATCAAACAGCTGCTCTTTTACTAATTTATAACTATCAAAAGCACTATTATTTTGAGTTCTGCGCTTTCACCTTCTCGATGCTTCCAATTCCCTTGAAGTCTTTAACGATACTCTCTATTTTTTCCACAATCATTGAGTGCATACTTCTGTCCAAAATTGCTGCCAGCATTTTTAGCTTGATGTGAGTATCTTTTGTAACGTCAATGGTAAATCTTTGAAACCCTTTTTTTGCAGGCATTTTTTCTCCTTTTTTATAACTTCTATCTTTCTCCAGTAAACCAGTAAAATTATGGTTTAAATTAGAAAAATTTTCTACTATTTTTTTCCTTTTTTTATTTTCGCAATGCCTAACATTAAAAACTTCACTATGATTTTTAAAAAAAATTTATGAAAAAAGGGTGATAAAAATTTCACGCAACCTATAGATTTTGGAAAGACTTGAAAAACAACCAAGAATTAGAAATGCCCCTTAAATACCAATATAACATTCTTATCATTCTGCTTATCAAGACCCTCAAGTCGTCCTTCTATTTTCTGAGGAGCTTCTCATAAACCATATCATTGCTCATTTTATTATCATCAGCCTCAAGAGTATGGATAATTCTTATTTTTAATTATAGTTTTTATAGTTGGTTTGTTATCAATAGTCTTAAACTTGTTAATGCTTCGCTGCTTCAAAATACTAGCTATAACTAGGCAAACAGTGCCGGAAAAAACTCTTAGACTGACATCATCATTGATATCTCTGTAAGACTTATACATGTCAAGTAATCCAGCAGAAATCTTCAAAACTCCAATTCCAGCCAGAACGGCTGCTGAAGCACCGTAAACGCAGCCAAAAAAGGATTTCTCTATCCATTCGTCTATTTCTTCACACCTAGCAGAAGAAGTCGCCATCAAAGCAAGCGCTGCTATGAAAGCAATCTTCCTTGTTGTTTTGTTCATTTTTTCCTTTGCATTCTGACGAAATTAAAACATTAATTGATACTTTATTACTGTCAAAAAAATGTCTTTCCGTCAACGAATTCCTTGATCCAAAAACCATTCACACTAAATTATTTTAATATCAAACCCATGCAACAACCCTAGAACTTCAGGGAAGGAAAATTTTGCTTTTTTGACCTTATTTACAAGAGGATCGATAACATAATTTAATGCGCCACAAAAATTTGACCTGTTTAAATTGCAATGCCGAAAAAAAGTTTCTTTAATATCTGTATCGGCAAAATCGGCTTCAATTAAAGAAGTGGCAATAAAAAAAGAACGCTTAAGTTCTGCTTTAAAACAATCTAAATAAACCATTTAAATTTCTTAGTTAAAAAAACCAGTACAGTCAGTCCAAGTGCACCAAAATATAGCTGCCAGAATTCAATACCAGCAACACCTTTTTCTATTTTTTACACATTTTAATTCCTATTTTTAGTTGATGATTTTTAGTCTGTTAAGTCCACGCGACATGCAGCTTTATAAAGTAATGCCCATAACAGAATCCAATTTGCAAAAATAAAGGCCCAGTGAGCATTCGATATTTGACAAAAGTTTTTGTCCCATATAAAAAATGCAAAAACAACGAATGGTGTTACAAATCCAGCAACAGCAATCTTCTTGTTTGTTGAGGCAGAACAATCTGGAGAATCCTTTATGAAGTCTAGCCTTAAAAGCCAAGCAAAATTATCTATATATGAAAATAAATAAATAACACTAGCAACTCCCAGAATGCTCTTTCCAAGAACCCAAAAAATACTCCAAGGGACCTCAAGACTCATAATACCTGGAAATTTGAAGCTTCCCCATATTTGAATAATAGACAAAGCCACTATCCAGAAAAATCCCTCTTTAAACCTCACCCAAGGCTTACAACCTGATTTATTCATAATTTATCTTTATTAAAAAAACTACCCAATTACAGCAATAGTAGACAGAAAAACAATTGAAAAAACTCTTGTTTAAATATCA
>DAOVGZ010000035.1 GCA_030672115.1 bacterium
AATAGAAACAAAAGTGAAAAAAAAATATAATCGCATAAAAAAATATAAAGAATTAGAATCAGAAGCGATTCGTTTTAAAGAGAAATATTTTTTTAGTTGCAAGACCGTCTCTAAAGCGCGTTATGAAGAAGGCACTCTTAGCTATTTGCCTGTTGTAAAAAAGGCTTTGGATGCTGTCTTGTTGAACATTAACAAGGAAAAAAAGTTGATGAAGGGCGCTAGCTGTGAGAGTTTTATTCGTAGTTTGAGTAAGAGTTTGGAGTTTCATAATGATTTATATTTTCAACAAGATTTTTTTCCTTTTTACAAACGTTTTGGAGAGCATCCGAGATCTGATTATGAAGAAGTCTGTGCATATGAAATGATTAAACGGATTGCAACTAATCAAGATAAAGAAACGGTTAAAAAATGGGATGTAAAAATTGAGAGAAAAATTAATCTTTTAAAAGAAGATGAAATGAAGAAGTTGCGTTTAAAAATATTTGATACTTTTAAAAAATCTTTGTATACAGATGTTGCTATAAAGCTAGATGGATCTTTTTGTGAATAAAATAAGAATTATTTTTGTGTTGAGTTTTTTTTGTTTTGTTGGTGCTTCTGTGCAAACAAAATGCATGATTAAGCTTTTTAAAGAAATTGTGAAAAAACAGAAAGAAAAAAAAGAAGCATTTATAACAAAAACAAAAAAAGTCGCTATAAAAGTTGGTTTTTTAGGGGGAACCTTTGTCTTTTGTCCTCTTTCGTGTTACTTACGTCGAGAATGTTATTTGGACGCTCCAGGTTTGTATGCTTATGTAAAAAATTTTGTTAAAGCATCAAATAAAAAAGAAAAAAATAATTGTTTTAAGCAAATAAAAAGAAAGATAAAAGAACAATATAGTATCATAAAGAAATATAAAGAATTAAAGGATGAAACAAGAGAGTTTAAAAATAAATATCTTTATGATGCTAAGGATTTTCCTTTTATTTCTAAGTATTACACTCTAGATCTTAAGTGTTTCGCTATTAAGGACTACGATCATGATATTCTTGAATGTTTATCTGTTATGAAAAATGTGTTGGATGATACTTTGGTAAAAATCAAAAAGAAAAAAGCGTTGATTGACGAATCTTTAATTTATAATGATATAAGAAATTCTGTTAATAGATTGCCCAGAAATGACAATATAAATTTTGAGCAATGTTTTTTTCCTTATTATATATTTTTTGGTGAGTATCCGAATTCTGCTTATAAGAAAATTTGTGCTTATAGGATTATTAAAGAAATTGCGACAAACCAAGATCAAAAGACAGTTGAAGAGTGGAATAAAGAGATTGCAAAAAACTTTGATTGTTTAAAAAAACAAAAGCCAACGAATTTTTCTTTAAAATTGTATGAAGGTTATAAAAAATCTTCTTATGCAGATGTTGCTGTAGTTTTGAAAGAAAGAGATTGACTGAAAAAATGATTTTTTAGCATCACTTCATTTGTAAATATAAATTTTTCCAAAATAGTTTACTACTTCCAGGCATTGGTGGATTTTCCAGTGCTTTTTTTAGTATCGCAATATTTTTTTGTGCGGTTTTATTGGTTGTGCCAGATGTTTTATTTTTTTCTAACCAATGAGCAAGAAGTACATCAAGTTGTTCGACTGTTTCTTGTTCGCTTGGATTGCATTGTCCAATAAGTTTTAAAAAAACTGTTGGTGCGCATACAACTGCATTCTTAAAAGTTTGTGTAAGTGGATATTCTTGATTTTCTGTGGATTCATAAAATGAGTTAGCGGTACAACGCGATTGAATGGTAGGTAAAATTTGCTGTAGCCGTTCGGTTAAAAAAAGAAAGTGATAACCGGGAGGTGGTTCTTCAACTGATTTTAACAGACTGTTTGAGCATGATTGTGTTAGTCTTTCTGCTTTTTGAAAAACAAAAAAATACGATTGTTCTGGTTCTAAAGAAAAAGAAATTTGTTTAAAAATTGGCTCTAATATTTCTCGGGTATAATTTTTTTTTGGCTCTAACCATAAGATGCAATGATGTTGTTGATCAAGTATTTGTCTGCAGGCTAAGCAATTTTGGCACCCATTATTTGGGCATAATGTTTTTTGCAAAAGGTCTTGTGCCTTTTTTAGTGTTACGTTGTTTGGCCCTATAAATAGTTGAGCAGGAGGGAGAGGTTGAGAGTTATTTTTTTTCATGGAATAATTTTTTATCTTTTAGGAACCGAATGATATTTGCATGCGCAATTTTATGAAGCATTTCAGCTGATTGTTCACCATCAAGAATTATAACGTCTGGGCGGTTTGCAAAAATAGTATCAAATCCTTGTACAACTAGCTTGGTAAACGCTTCTTTTTCTTGTTCCATTGAACTTGGTTTACCTTTTCTTTTTTTTAATCTTTCAACGGCAGATTTGGTAGATATTTTTATGTAAAGTGTGATATCCGGCTTGATATCATGCATAACCCATTTGTTAATCATAGTGATAAGGCTAAGGTCAAAATTGCGACCGTATCCTTGATATGCCAAAGATGAGTCTGACATACGATCAGAAATAACTATTTTTTTTTGTGTGAGAGCTGGAATAACAACATCAACAAAATGTTGTGCTCTATCAGCAGCGTATAATAAAAATTCTGCTTGGCCACAAACTGGTACTGGTTTTTCTTCTAATGTTTTTCTTAATTGTTTGCCAAGTTTTGTATCGCCAGGTTCGTATGTTAAAACAGTTGGGAATTGCTCTTTTTGAAAAGAATCACGTAGTTTGTTGGCTAGCGTTGATTTTCCAGAGCCGTCTATACCTTCGACTGCTATTAATATTCCGCGTGTTAATGTTTCCATATTCATTTCTTTTATTTTGTATTTTAGAAGGACTTATATTTTTCAGTGTATAGTAAATGTGATATTTTTGTAGCAATTACATAGTAAAAAAAGAAAGAAAAGATTATGAAAAAAGTGATTATAAAGCCTGGATGTATTTCTTGTGGGGCGTGTGAATTTTATGCGCCGGATGTTTTTGAGGTGACTGACGTGTCTCGTATTAAAAAAGATGCGGACATTAAAAAGAATAAAGAAAAAATAGACAAAGCAATACAAGGTTGTCCTGTTTGTGTTATTAAATGGAGTGGTGATGAATAATACAAAAAGATGGCAACATTTTGATGTGAAAACTTGTCAAACGGAAGATGAACAAAAACGGTTTGATCTTTTTTATAATGTAATGCTCGATAAAAAAAAGAAAATTATGTTTGTGGGGCAGCTTTTGCAGCGGGGTGCAGCATTATTTTCTGACGATATTGCGCTTGTGTACAATGACCGTGAAATATCTTACAAAGAGTTGTATTATCGATCGGTTCTTTTTAGTAAAAAACTTTTATCTTTAGGGGTAAAACCGCGTGATCGAGTGCTATTGTTCGTGCCAAATTCTTTAGAGTTTTATATTGGTTATTTTGGTGTTTTACAAATTGGTGCTGTGGTTGCGCCTCTTAATATTTTTTTAAAAGAGCGTGAACTTGCTCATATTGTCAACGATGCAAAACCATCACTTATTGTTACAATGGCAGATAAAGTTCAAATGTTTAAAAATGGAAATATACCACCAATTGTTACTCAACAAGATATGAATATTGATGAGGTTTTACAAAATGAACCTATTAATTTTGAGCCCTATTATTTGGACCCAGAGGAGCTAGCGGTTCTTTTGTATACTTCTGGTACAACAGGTTTGCCAAAAGGGGTTATGCTCAGTTCAAAAAATAGTATGACTAATGTTGTGCAGGTGCTTTCTAGAATGCCACTATGCAAATTACAGCGATTATTTTGTGTGCTTCCGTTGTTTCATAGTTTTGCGCAAAACACTTGTGTGTGGTCCGCCTTTTTTTCAGGTTGCTCCGTTATTGTTGTTCCAAAAATAGATCGTCGTTCTTTGTTTAATGGACTGCAGCATAAACCAACTATTTTTTTGGGTGTTCCTGCATTGTATGGTTTGCTTTGTATGCTTAAAACCGTTCCTCTTGATTCTATTGAATATTTTATTTCTGGTGGAGATGCATTGCCGGATAAAATTCGCGCCTTGTTTGAACTTATTTACAGAAGAAAACTTTGTAATGGGTATGGACTAACAGAAACCTCCCCACTTATTTCTGTTGATTTGCAAGATAGATCTGTACTTACTAATAATGTTGGTCGTCCAGTTATTGGTGTTGATTGTATATTGAGAAACGAACATGGTGATACAGTGTCAAAAAAAGAGATAGGCACACTTTGGGTTAAAGGCGACAATATTATGATGGGGTATTATAACGCGCCAGAAAAAACAAAGGAAGTTTTGCAAGATGGTTGGTTCTGTACTGGTGACTTTGCAACATTTAACGATCAAGGGGATTTGCTTATTTGTGGTAGAAATAAAGATCTTATTATTCATAAAGGGCTTAATATTTATCCGCAAGAAATAGAAAATGTAATTCTTGGACATATGTCAGTTATGTATGTTGGTGTAGTTGGTAAAAAAAATGAACTGCAAGAAGAAATTCCTTGTGCTTTTGTGCAATTGCGGCCGGGTAAAAAAGTTGAAGGAATAGAAAAAGGTTTAAAAGATCTTTGTAAAAAGAATCTTGCCGCTTACAAAGTGCCGCGATCATTTATAATTATTGATGATATGCCACTAACAGCAACGAATAAGGTTGACAAGCGGGAGCTGCGCAAAAGGTTGTAACATCAGATTCAGTTTTATTTGTAGGTGAAGTTTTTTTTATAAAAGTGAAAATTTAAATACGTCGGTTATTCAAGATGTCTTGGATGACTGGCGTATTTTGCAAGATCTAGCTTTTTTTAGTTTTTATATTTTATATTAGAAATAAAAGTAGGTTGTTAAAAAAGAGGGTGTTGTGATGAAAAAGTTTTATTCGTGGAAAAATTTTATTGTTTTTGTGTTTTTGCTTTCCCAGGCTACGCCGTCTTGTGCTGGTGTATGGGGAGATTTATGGGATTGGGCAAAAAAGCGTAAAGGGGTTGTTACGCTTGTAGGTGTAGTAGGGATTGTTGGTGGCGCATATGCTTCTGCAAAGTTTTATAAGTATATTAAAGAGCAGCAGAAAAATAGAGAGATAGAGCTGAAGAAAAATAGAGAGATAGAGCTGAAGAAAAAGAGAGAGCAAGAGGAAAAGAGAGGGCAAGAGGAAAAGAGAGAGCAAGAGGAAAAGAGAAAGAAATGGATTAAAGAACAGATTCCTAACGTGCTTTTACCAAAAGAGATGAAATCTCAAGAGCAAATAAATCTTAATGTCGCTTTGCATCCTACACCAGAACAATTTTTAAAAACGCTTAAAGATTTTGTAGAAAAATCTGAAAAGATGATGAATGGTAAGTGGTTAGATAATAAAGCTTTTGATATAAAAAAAGAAGAATGTTTTGTTCAAAAAGTTGAGTTAGAAGGTGATATTGATATCAAATTGTTTACAGATTTACATTCTGATGCAGGTCCACTTAAACAATTGATGGGGAAACTACAAGCTAATGGATGGATAGATAAAAAAGAACCTTTCAAATTGATCAAAAAAAATAAATATTTGGTGTTTTTGGGTGATTACATTGACCGTGGTACTCAGGGCGTTGATGTTTTATATATTGTTATGCAGCTTTTTATTAATAATCCAAAGAATGTTATCTTGATCCGTGGTAATCATGAAGATGAATGTATTTATTCTGGTAGTGGCTTTTTGGATGAGTTACTAGTATTTGAAAAAATTAATACAAAAGATTTTCATAGAGAAGAAGTGGGAGTTAAGGAATTTCATTTAGTAAAGAATTTACTGAATGAATCATTTAATTATATGCCAAGTGCAATCTTTTTTGTTCATAAAAACAAATATAAAAGGCGTTGTTACTTTTTTACCCATGGAGCGCCAGATGTAAATTTTTTTCCTAAAGCTATAATTAAATCGTCTGAAAAAATAGCGTATCAGCCAATAAATAAAGATCAAAGTAAGAATTTTCAGTGGAGTGATTTGGCAATAGATTTGGAAGATTTTAATTATAATGCTAAATCATACAGAGGGGCTGGGAGGGAATATGGCAAGGGTGTTTTTGTAGAGTATGCTGAAAAGTTTCAAAAAGAATGTGGTATACCAATTATAGGTCTTGTTCGTGGGCATCAACAGTCAGATTTTACAGATAAATTTAAAAAGGGGCATGGGTTTAATTTTTTATATGATTCATATCATTGGAATGGAAAATCTAATAATGCTATTTCTTTGAAATTTTTAACAGAGCAAGAGCCATTTATCGCAACGTTAGATTATTTCCGATATGAAAAGTATTACGGGGGGAAACGGGATAAAGCGACGATTTTTACCATTGATTTACATGAAAAGTTTGAAGATTGTAAAATTGTTGGTGAGATTATGACGACGCATAAGAAGGTTGTGAAAAAATAAGATAAAATATTATATTTTTTGTAGCAATTATTTTTATAAGACAGGCATTCAAGTATGAGTGCCTGTCTTTTTTTTGTGTTTAAATAAGGGTATGCTTTTGGTTGTCTTATTGTTTGGTTAAGAACAACTTTTTTAAAAAAGGTATTTAGTGAAGAATTTTTTAAATTGGAAAAATATAGTTTTGTTGGCGATTATTTTGTTGGCAAAACCATTATTTGCTATAAAAAAAAAATCAAATTGTTTGTGTTCTTTTTTGTTTCCGTATTTTTCTGGACAGTTGCTTAATGGTTTTGGAAGGGGGGGATATACTCCTCTAGGTGATAACGAACAAAAAAAAGATAAAAAGCAAAGAAAGAAAAGTAGTTGTTTGCGAAACCTTTTTAAAAAAAAACAGGCAATATTTTTTGTAGAACCATCACAAGAAACTCTTTTGCAAGAAGATAGCTTTTTGGATAAAAAAACTGATTCGATTAAAGATTCTAAGCTCACAAAAGAAGAATTTTTAAAAACGGCAAAACAGTACGTTAAAGTTTTTAAGAAAAAAATGCAGAATAATAATTTTGTTTTGGATAAAAAGACATGTGGTTTTGTTATGAGTGCAGAAATTCCTGATCAAGCGGATGTAAAAATATTTACCGACTTGCATTCAAGTGATGATGCTCTGCAGAAGTTTAATGTATTAATGAGAGATAATAAATGGGTTGGTACAGGTCCAAATAAATGGAAACTTTTGAATAAAAATAAATATTTAGTTTTTTTGGGTGACTATATTGATAGGGGCAAAAGGGGTGTGTATGTCCTGTATAATGTTTGGAAATATTTTATTAATAATCCAGACAACGTTGTTTTGTTAAGGGGCAACCATGAAGATGAAGCTATGTATGAATCATATGGATTTCTCGGAAAAGAGATAGAACGATCTGGATTTGAAGATTTGTCTAAAGGTGAGTTGAAAAAATTTGGTATAGATTATTATGCTGATTGGTTTAAGTATAAGATTTCTGTGCTCGATTTAGATGTTTGTCTTAAGAAGTCTTGGTCTGCGCGCTCTAAAGATGGGGCGGTGATAAAAGAGGCCTTAGATAATAAACCTAATGCTTTTTATTTGTTTCAAAAAAATAATGATAAAAAAACTCGGTGCTACCTTTTTACGCATGGTGGAGTAGCTTTTAATTTTTTTCCTAAAAAACCGTGTAAATTATCAAAGGTTATATTTCAGGCTATAAGTAAAAAAGCAGTTTATAGTTTTGCTTGGAATGATTTTATAAAAAATAAGAAATATCGACATGTTGCGGTTACAGCAAGAAGTGGTTCCTCAATAGAGTTTGGCAAGGATTTTTTTGTAGACTATGCAAAAGAATTTGAGAAAAAAACTGGAGCTAAAATGGTTCAAGTTGTTCGTGGTCATCAGCATGAAGATTTGTATAGAGAATTAAAAAGAGCTAAAGGCTTATATTTTTTGCATGAAATCAAGCAATGGGATGGAAATTCTAGTAATGCAATTTCTATAAAAAAATTGGTAAAAAAAGAACCTGCTGTTATAACGCTTGGTTGTTTTAGTTTTAAAGAGAATAAGAAAGCAACTGTTGTTGGTCTTGATCTAAAAAAAAGTTTTGATGAATGTAAAATTGTTGCTCAGATTATAAAAAAGTAGAAAGATAAAAAATATTTATTTAAGAAAGGCTTAAATGAAAAATATTTTTTCTTGGAAGAGTATTTTTATAGTTTTGATTTTTTTTTCGACAAAATCATTTTTTGCTATGGAAAAAACAAAAAAAAATAATAATTCTCAATTTTTAACAAAAGAAGAATTTTTAAAAACAGCAAAACAGTATGTTGACGTCTTTAAAAATAAAATGAAAAACAATGATTGTTATGATTTTGGTGAAAATATAAGTGATTTTGTGATGAGTCTCAAAATTTCTGATCAAGCTGATATAAAAGTATTTACTGATTTGCATTCAAGTGATGATGCTTTAAAAAAGTTTAATTTATTAATGAAAAATAGTAAGTGGGTTGATACAAAAAAAAATAAATGGAAGCTTTTGAACAAAAATAAATATTTGATTTTTTTAGGAGACTATATTGATAGGGGAAAAAGGGGCGTGCATGTTCTTTATAATGTTTGGAAATATTTTATTAATAATCCAGATAATGTTATTGCCTTGAAAGGTAATCATGAAGAAAAATATACATATGAAACTTTTGGGTTCGCTGGAGTATATGATCTTGGGGAGTTTACTCATATTAATGTCGAAGAAAGTGAATTGATAAAGTTTGGTATAAATTATTATGATCGTCGGCCTAGATTTAAGTATATTGGAGAAAGTAAAAAAAAATATACGGATTTTACGATTTCGGAAGATGGAAAGGTTATACAAAGGGCTTTAAGTTATAAGCCGAATGCTTGTTATTTATTTCAAAAAAATGAAGATAAAAAAACTCGATGCCATCTTTTTACTCATGGTGGAGTAGATTTTAAATTTTTTCCTAAAAAATTTAGCAAACTGTCAAAGATTGTGTTTCAAGCTATAAGTAAAAAAGTAGCGCATAGTTTTGCTTGGAATGATTTTATAATAAATAGAAACTTGAGGCATCGTGTTTTTTCAGTAAGAAGGGGAACTGCAAAAACATATGGCAAGGATTTTTTTGTGAATTATGCAAAAAAATTTGAGAAAGAAACTGGAGCTAAAATGATTCAAGTTATTCGTGGGCATCAGCAGAGCGATCTTGTTGAAAAGTTTAAAAAATTTGGAGGGTTGCATTTTTTATATGAACCTAAACACAAGCAGTGGGACAAGAAATCTCTCATTGTAGCTTTTGTAGAAAAATTGGCAG
>DAOVGZ010000074.1 GCA_030672115.1 bacterium
AAAAAATTGCAGCCCCTTCTTTTTTGAAAATTACTACCAAGAATAAATAATTGAACCAAGCAAACGAGTGTTAGCAACAGGACATGCATTGCATACTCGGCCACATTCATTGGTTGTACCAAAAGCTGCTCGAGTATATTCAACTTCTGCACCAAATGTTACCGGCCCACTAAATACTCGCAAACGAGGTTGAATACGAACCAAGTAATCCATATCAAGTGCAAAACCAAATGCAAGCAAGTCACCTTGCGTACCCTCAGGAGCATCATCTGCAATAGGTTCTCTTAAAATTTTATACTTCGATCCAATATTTTTAGCCGTACCAACTAAAACACCAATTTCAAACACATCGTTATTGTAAGAAAGATCTGTCCAGAAATTAAGACTACGCAACAAGGTATATTGACGTTTGTCTGTTTGAGGATCACGACATTTAACAGCATAACCACCAATCAAAGAAAACGGTGCAGCGTTTGCAGCATATGTAAAACGAGTTGTACTGGTTACATTACCCCACTGTAATTTTGCACCAACAAAAGCAATCGGACTAACAATCATTTGACTTGTTTTGTACCCATGTTCAACTTCACGCCCTTCAAGCAAGGTTGCAAAAATAGGATCTGTCTCTGTTTGCAAACGAGGAACAATTGCTCGAACATCAACACCCATTGCAAAAAGATGCTCTTTATATTCTGCAACAACTTCTGCAAAAAAGTCTGGCATAATTGCGTCACGCGAACGTTCACGCTCATACAATTTTCCAAGTGCAAAAATAAATTCAAAAAATTCTAATTTATGTTGATACATAAGATGTGCACTATATTGGAACGGATCAAACATTTCACCCGCGTTAATTGCAATCGTATCGGTAGAAAAACGTAAAATAGTTAACGGATGATACGCAAGACCACCAATCAGTTTTGTTTTTTCCCAATCGAATTGAACATAACCATGCTGTAATCTCAAACTGCCAAAGTGTTGTTCGCCAGCAGTATCAACTTTTCCAGCAAAATCTGTTCTTACCGTTGCTGATGAACGAGCGTTAAAACATTTTGGACCTGTCGCTTTTAAACGAAGAGCTGTGTAGGGAACCATATTATACTGAGCTTTTGCATTAACATCTTGGCCATTTGGATCAAGCAAAACTCTTGCTGGATGAGCTAAATCAAAACCTCTCCAAAAATCTAAATTTTGTCGAGTATCAAAAAAACCATCCATTCGAACGTAACCAGAAAATTTGAATTTATATTTTTTACTTGTTTCTATACTTTCATCGTAACCAGGTTCTTGTAGTAATTCTAAAGGACGCAAGTCTATCTGCTGACGTTCGCGCGGCCTTTTTGAAATGAAAGATTTTTTCTTTTTTGTGATAGAAACAGTTTTCTTTTTCTTACTCTTTGCATATGGACACTCTGGAACCTCGCTGATTTCTTTCTTTTTAAAAACAGAACACGTTCCATCTTTTTTTGTACCAGAACACTTTAATTTTGGTTCGTCTTTTAGCATCTGATCCATTGCCTTTTCTTCTGAAGAATGCACACGTAATGTTCCATGCTCTGCAAAAAAATGTTGGCTAAAAAATAATAAAGATAATAAAACAAAAAAGGAAACCCTTGGGACATTGGAATTCATTACATACTCCGTTTTTTAATAATATGTTAAACAAAACTCTATCTTTTTTTATATCGACACCTTAGATTTAACACATGTTACAAATTTGTAAATATGATCAAAGATTAAAAAATCTTAAAATCAAAAACTTGTTTTTGAGTGTAAATCTACATAAGCTAGTTTACGCACAAAAGATCAGATTAAAAAGGATGGTCATAATGAAAAAAAAGTTTTTTTTATTGTTGTTAGTTTTATTTTCTCATAATCAAATTAAATCTAGCTGTTGTACATGCACCGATTGCTCCGATGATGACTACACAAGTCAATCATTTATGTTCACTCGCCCTATCGCCCAAGCCATGGTCGGCAAACATTTTGCATGGCATAATCTAATTCATGATCGTCATGGCAATATGCTTGCCGCACTACAATTTATTGCCCTGTATCAAGAATCTATGCACCACGAAAAAACAGCACAATATTTTTTATTCGGCCAAAAAAACTGTTTAAAAGTTGCTGGCGATAACGCTCCTGATGTTTCACATATCAAAAATAGCGATGCAGATTTACAAGCTATTTTACGAGAAAGAGCAATTTCGAAATCAAGAGATATTCGAGCTGAATGGCTTGGTCTTCCTTCTGATTTTTCTGGAGGGCTCACACTTGATCCAAAACAACAACAAGCTGGAATTATGTTTGAATATAATCAACGACTTAAAAAGTTTTTTGATTTTAGTTTTTTTGACAGAATGTGGATTTCTATTTCTGCACCAATTGTTTCTATAGAAAACACCCTTTGATTTAAACAATTTGATGTACAAAACGCCTCAACAGGCGAAGGTCCAAACGATATTTTACAAGCATTTTCACAAAAAGATTGGAGTTACGGAAAAATTATAAATAAACACACAGATCTACAACTTGCAAACATTAGACTTATGCTTGGCAGCACCTATATGTCAGAAAACAATTTTCAAATTGCGTACTATTCACACTATACTTTTTCAACAGCTGATTCTGACCCTGGCAACTATATGTTTGATGCTGTTGCAGATAATAACGGTCATATTGGTATGGGTGCAGGTGTTAACTTTCAAATTGTTTTAACTCGAGAAGAATCAAACTATGACGCATGTCTTTTTCTTGATTTAGAACATACATTTTTAATTAGAAAAAACCATATGCGAACCGTTGACTTAATAAAAAAACCATGGAGTCGCTATCTTCTTTTGACTAGAAAAGATCGTGGACCAGATTATTCTGTTCCAGCCATCAACGTCCTGACCAGAAAATTTAAAGTGCGACCTTACTCTATGGTTGATTTTTCATTTGGTATGCGCATAAAAAAATCTAGTTTTGAACTTGAATTTGGCTACGAACTTTGGGGCCGTGGCGATGAAAGACTTCATGAACTTATTTGCCCATTTCCAGAAATTTACGGTATTAAAGGAATCAAACAAGACGGAGACACCGAACCTCGCACAGCAAGCTTGAGTACCATCGGAAAAATAGAAGCAACCGACGATGAAAATGCTGCTGCAGATAACACTGGCGCAGGCTTTAAATTTGTACCTATCAAACTAGAAGATTTAAACTTTAAATCTGGTTCCGCACGCAGCGTTATCAATCATAAAGTTCATCTTGCTCTTTCATTCCTTCATAAAGGTAAAAATATTGATGGAACATTTGGCCTCGGCGCATTTTATGAAATACCTCAACGCAATTCGTCACTAAAACAATGGGGTTTATGGGGTAAAATGGCAACAACGTTTTAAATAACTTTTTCTTTTTCTTTTTCTTTGCAAATATTAAAAATCTTATCGCAGCCTTTATAGTTTCTAATTGAAACTCATCCCATTTAACATAATTGTTGCAAATCATATTAAAAAGTAACAAAATGAACTTACTGATAAATTTTGTTTTGTAGAGGAAAAGTTATGACAGGAAAAAAAATATTTTTTATTTATGTATGCTTCGGGATCTGTTTCCAAACAAATTGCATGTTTAATTTTATAAGAAAGAAAAAAAAAGAGTTTATAAAAAAAACAAAAAAAGAATTCCTCCAAGCAGAGCAATTCATATCATCAAACAATTTTATTGATGATATGAATTGCCCCGATAGATTAAAAGATGTCCCACATCTGGAAGAGAAAATCTTATTGCTGTTTAAACTTGAAAACAAAAAAAAAATTCACAATCTAAAAATGAATATGATAAAAACCGTAAGAAAAAGAGCTTTAAAGCTCAAAAAATATAACACCCTGCGCACTCACAGTAAAAAAATAATAACAAAATATTTTGGACGTAATGCCAAACCTGGATTACTAATTAAGATATTCGCAATAAAAGACACATATGATTACTCATTAAACAAGTCAAAAAAAGATAAAAATTTAATTTCAAATAATAGTGCTTTACGTTTTTTTTATTCTAACAATGAAAAATTATTCAATTCTTTACCAACTAATTTACAAAAAAGTCTAACTTTTGATTTAAAAGGTATCATTGGTTTTCAAAAACTTGGCAAATATCCAAAAACACCACAAGACAAAATTGCTACTTGTTACCATTTATTAAAAATGTTCCCCAATCAAAAAAATCAATGGGAAAAGATTATTTCTTCACAAACAACCTATATAAAACAAGAAAACCTAATAAATAAACAAAAAAAA
>DAOVGZ010000080.1 GCA_030672115.1 bacterium
AGAAAAATAAAAAATTGAATTATTAATATGATCAGCTTTTTTAATATCTTCTTTTGTTTTTTTTATAAATGCTTCTTTTTTTATTTTTTTTTCAGATTTAATTTTTTTAAATAATTTAAACATACATTGTGTTTGCAAAGAAGTACCAACAAAACAAAAAATACCTAGCACAAAAATAGTTCTTATTTTATTCATAAAAAAGATCCCCCTAAATTCCCATTAATTTTTGATATTTAATTTTTTCAATAAATCATTAAACAATTCTATCACTCTTTTTTTATCATCCACCTTTTATGACAGCCAAAGGCTTTAAACGTGCAACTTTATGTGCAAGATTCGCGTTGTGCACAACACTGACCACGTTGTCTACATCTTTGTATGCAAGTGGAGCTTCTTCTGCCAAACCTCTATCTGATACACATTTAATGATAATCCCTTTTGCTTCTAGATTTTTTCTAATCTGAGAACTTCCAACTATTTTTTTTGCTTTTGACCGCGACATCCTTCTTCCTGCGCCATGACATGATGAACCAAAAGATTGCTCCATCCCTTGCAAGGCTCCAGACAAAACATATGAAGCTGTACCCATAGTCCCTGGAATCAAAACCGGCTGACCAACTGAGCGATATTTTTCTGGAGTTTCTTTTGTTCCTGGCCCAAAAGCACGCGTTGCACCTTTTCTATGCATTAACAGTTTTTTTTCTTGTCCATCAATTATATGATTTTCAATTTTTCCAATGTTGTGCGAAACATCATAAATAGTAGAAACATTTATACTTTCACCAAGAATTTTTTTACATGACTCACGCGTCCAATGTGCAATAACATGCCTGTTTGCCCACCCAAAATTTGATGCTCCGACCATCGCTGCATAATAATCTTGAGCTATCAAAGAAGTAAATGGCGCACAAACAAGTTCACGATCTGGTAAATTATATTTCCAATCATCAACCTTTTCCATCATATGTTTTACATAATCAGTACAAACCTGATGACCAAGCCCACGTGAACCACAATGAATCATAACTGTTACTTTTCCCTCAAAAAGCCCATACAACTGCGCAGCCTCTTGATTGTAAATTTTATCTACCACCTGAACTTCAAGAAAATGATTTCCCGAACCAAGCGTACCTAGCTGATTCATTCCTCGTTTTTTTGCACGATCAGAAACAAGTGATTCATCTGCACCAAGCATGTTACCTTGCTCTTCACAAAAAACAGTATCTTGCAAACTTCCATACCCTCGCTCAACCATATAATTAGCACCACGCATAAGCACATTGTTAATTTCTTTTTTAGACAGTTTTAATTTTCCCCCTTTTCCTACACCAGAAGGAATCGAACGAAAAATCTGTGTTGCCAAACGAGGTAAATAACTATGCAACTGATCGGCAAGAATATCTACACCCAAAAGACGAACACCACAATTAATATCATACCCAATACCGCCAGGAGAAATAACTCCACCCTCAGCAATCGCCGTTGCTGCAACACCACCGATAGGAAAGCCATAACCCTGATGAATATCAGGCATAGCAATTGCATATTTTTGTATCCCTGGCAACGTTGCAACATTAACAAGCTGCCATAAAGAACGATCACTCAAAACATCACTGAGCATATCTTCATTTAAATATATTCGTGCAGGAACACGCATATCAGATCGAAACGATTGTGGAATTTCAAAAAGATTATCATTAATTTTTATAAGATCATCTCGAGTTATTATTTTTTCTGGCATCACGAACCTTTTTTTTATTTTAAATATCAAAAACAATTATTGCCTGCCATTTACCATCAACCTGTTTAATTTCTAATTCATGATATGTCACTGCTTTTATTTCAACATTAAACCCTTGAACGTTAACACCTTTGATTGTTGCACTAATATAATTATCATCAAATTTATCAATTGCTGCATCAAAATAAGCTTGATGGTATACATCAGATAAATAGAGCGCTTCAGATAAAAAATCAACAAGCAATAAATCCAGTTTACCCGCACGAACAGCAACAACATGATGTTCAGGCAAATCTGCACATGCAAGATGATTATTTATTTTTTTACAACTCTCTGCACGTGGTTCAATAACCTGGAACATAGCATACAAAGCATTACAAAAAAGTTCTTTTTTTGTTTTTCCGTAAACACGAACTTTAATATCTGCAGTATGAGAAAGCGATTCAAATTTTTTATTCATAAAAAGCTCCATTATTTTTAATTCGTGCTTAAATTTACTAACAATTTAACCAAAACAAAAAAACAATCAGCAAGTATATAGTTATTATTTTATAAAAAATTCAAAAAAAATAAATCCTTTAAAACTAACAAGAAAACAATAACTCTCAACTTTTTAAGCTCACTCATGTACAGTGATACACTATGGCACAATCATTAAAAAACCTTTTGCCTTCAGTTTTAAAACAAGAAGGCAGCTGGAAAATCAATTTACTAAAAAATTGGCCCACTATTTTGGGCAACCTCAAAACAAAGGTTCTACTGGAAAAAATTCAGGATAGCACCCTTGTATTGAGTGTGAATGACTCTTGCTGGTTGCAAGAACTTTACCTTTTATCACCAATCTTGCTTAAAACAATTAATGAAAAGCTGGACCGCCCACGTATAAAACGTCTACGCTTTAAACAGGCAGGAATTAAAAAAGTAAAAACGAAGCAAGCGACAAGAAAAAAAATAAAACCATGCAAACCAGTTGAACTATCATCAAAAGAAAATAAAGCACTACAAACCATTGATGACCCACAATTACAAAAAGCTTTAAAACAATTTCTTGTTCGTTGTTATCACGAAAAGGAATAAAAATGAAAAAACGATTCATAGCATTTATAGCACTTGTAAATTGCATAAGTTATACCACCTATCCAACTGAATCGATTATAATTGATAATCCCTATGCAACAGCAGTTAAAGCTGGAATGCTAACATCTAAAGATGCAACTAAAAAAGAAAAATTTTTAACAGAAATAACAAAAAAAACAACCAGTATAACTCCCTATCTTTCACTTATTGAATCTTATTACACAAGCAACAAACTAAAAAAAATCATTACGCTTCTTGAAAAAAAACCAGAATTACAAACAAAAATTATTGAACAACCACGAACAGGCCTTATTGTCGTTAAAACATATCTTCAACAAAAAAATATTAAAACAGCAACCGAACTTCTTGAAAAATTAAATACCAACCATCCTGAAAATCAGGAAGTTGCACTTATCAGCGCACAATTTCATGAAAAAAACGCAGAA
>DAOVGZ010000018.1 GCA_030672115.1 bacterium
ATTATTCTATAAAAAGAGAATAACAAACACCCCATTAAAAAAGGGATTCATAATGAAAAAGTTGCTTATAATTGCCACTATTGCTGCGAGTTTTGGCGTAAAAACTCAAATACAAGCACTGGTCAAGACTAATGTATACCTTATAAATAATTCAGGAAAAAATGCTCAAGTGGGCAAAGTTAAAATTACCGAATTAGGAAAACTTCGATATCCTATAAGAGACAAAGTAATTCAATTCCCTCGAACTATTAAAGATAATGAAAAAGTGATTCTTTTTTCTATTGATAGAGATCAAAATATCGGCGAAATGTTTTGGACAACAAACTATACTTTAATAAGAACAACTGTAAATGATATGTCTTTACAAGCAACATCTCAAGTTGATGGTGCCAATTTTTTGAAAAGCAAATTCTCTATGTTCTATAGCTTCCCAAAAAAGCCTGGTCAAGCTGGCTATGTTACATTTCCAATTTTTGAAAAAAATGGCATAAGAATTATAGAAAAAAGTAAACCTTTAACTGCTTATAAAGACATCTATATCCAACTGTATTAAATAAAAATATTAAAAGGAGAAATTAAAATGAAATCTATTAAAAAAATAATAACTTTTGCCATATTATTTGCGTTATACAATGCCACATCAACAACACAAGCATGGCTTAACAAAACACATGTATACCTTGTAAACAAATCAAACCGCCCAATTAAAATAGGCCCTATCGTACAGCATAATTACAGAAATGAAAAAATACTCCAAAAAGGAACATTAACCGTTCCCCCTCTTGCATCTTCACCCTCTAAAACCAAAACAAAACTTTTTACCATCGACAGAGATCAAGGACTTTATATGCAGAACCAAGCACGGAGAACAGATGTTACAACCAGCATAGATAACCGTTCATTAAATATAGTATCTACTGCTAGAGGAGGAATGCCAAGTGTTTTATTGATCTACCTTAATAACGAAAAAATAAATCCAAAAAAAGGCTACAATAAAAACAATATAAAAATTTACAGTTATTATCAGTTTGGCCAGTTATATCACAACATAGATATCGTTTTTTATTAATTGTTTGACCAAACATAAATGTATGCTTTACCCGTTTTTTTATCTTTATCCAAAAAAAATGCTATGGTTTTTTTTTCTTTTTCCATAGCATAACTGATAAGGTTAGCAAGGCCACGCCGAGCCTCTTGGCACTTACCCAAGTCTGAACTAATAATAATTTTTGGTGGCTGTATTTTTTTTTCTTCACACTCTGCAAGAAAATCTTCAACATAGCTGTACAAATGAAGCTTGACCGTGGCTCTTGGATAAGCATTTTTTAAAAACCTAAGCATTTGCTTAAAACTTTCATGTGACCACCGCATATCAAGCAATACTTTAGAACCATAGCAACATTTTTTAAACAACTGCAAAAAATCTGTTGTGGCTAAATCTATCTGCATGATCCCGCGCTGGACTAAACAATCTATATATTCTTCATGCATAGGATCAATAAAATAAAAATCAATTTGAGCATCTGGGTTTTTTTCCAGAACATTTGTTAAAATAACAAGATCCTGAAAGGCAAAGCCACCTCCAACATTGACATATCCTTGAACAACTTCTTGTGCAATTTTTTTTTCAAAATAGTTGCGCGCCCTACGTCCTAAATCTGTTGTTCGATTTAATAAACATTCATTACATTCAGCAAGAGAAAAAACTGGACAATCCTGCTGTAAAGTCAAAAAAACATCGAGATCAAAAGGTAAAACATCATAAGTTTCTGGCGATAACGATTGAATCAGTTTTAAATTTTTTTCAAATAATAAATCAGGATTATGTAAAACAAGGTCACGCAAACCATCGATACAAGTCTTGGTTAAACTAAAATCTTGAGCGCTATAATATAACTCAACACCTTGCAATGGAACAATATCATTACAATCTTCCCAAGAAAATAAGTTTTCCCATTCTTGGTAGTAAAACTCAATATCAGACTCTGCAACAACTTTTTTTGAATAATTACAAAATAACGATAAACCACTAAGAAAAAAAACAACAACTATACATCGAAAACTTTTTTTTGAGTACATTCTTTTACCCTCTCTTACTGATTATTCATTTTTTTAGCATAAAAAAAATAGCAACCGAATCATGAGAGTTGATTCGGTTGCCGTTCTTAAAATCTAAATATTGGATATTTCTCTAACGTTCTTTTTTAAACTCATCATGCCGTCCACACGATTTCTTTTTATCATTCAACTTTTTTTTAGATTCATGTAATTCACGATACATAACATCAATAACTCGATCTAACGTGTTATAAAAATTTGTTCCTTCATAACTTGAAATCAAACTGTAATTTGGACTTTTTATACGAAGTTCAACAAAATGATGAGCTCGTAATTTAGACGGTTTAAACATAAGATCAATATAAATCGGAGAACGTTCATTCCCTAAAAAATCAATGACTTTGGCCAATTGATCATTTGCATAATTTTCAACAGCATCTGAATGATCAATACCCTTAAACGTAATTCTTTTATGCATTGTTATTCCTTATCATTATTATTATCAATAAGCGCAAATAAGAACAAATAAAAGTATATTGAAGATAGCAACGAAAGCAAATGGTTATAGACATATACCTAAAATTTTAGCTACAGGAAAAGACTCATCACAAAAATAAAAAAGCTTTTTTATTAAAAAAATACAAAAAAAGAGCTTTGGATTTTAAACCAAAGCTCTTTGGAACATACATAAATTTTTAAAAATCATTAACCTTTTTTTCGAACAACAAATTTAATAGGCGCACCTTTAAGGTCATAAACTCGTCGCATTTGATTTTCAAAATAAGCTAATTGCGAAGATCCAAACCATTTTGGCTCGTTAGCAATAATTAAAATTGCAATTGGAGAAGAACCAATTTGGCGCACACGCAAAACACGAAGTGGATTTGTTTTATGAAAAAGCTGTCTTCTGATAAGAGCTTCTTTAAATAAAATAGAAAGTTCATCATCAGAAAAACGTTGTGAGTGTCGCTTGCAAACCTTTTGAACTTTTCTCATTACACGTCCAACATTTTTTCCATTTTTGCAAGAAATGTTGATCGTTTCAATTTTTTTAATAAGGTGCTGATATGGTTCTAAATTAAATTTCAAAGCAGCCTCACTCTCTTGAGTAACCAAGTCGCGCTTATTAAATAAAATAATCAGTGATTTATAATGCTCAAATGAATAAAATGCTAATTTTAATTCTTGATCAGCCAGCCGCCCTTGAGATGCATCAACAAGTAAAAGAACAAGATGCGCATCTTTTAACGCTTTAAAAGAACTTTTTACCATCAAGCCTTCAAGCTGTTCATTTACCGCTCGTTTACGTCTAACACCAGCAGTGTCAGTCAACAAAATATCCTCTTTGCAAAAACTTATTTTTTCCGCAACAGCTTCTCGTGTTGTACCTGGAATGTCTGCGACAATAGAACGTTCATCCTTAACCAACAAGTTCATCAATGATGATTTTCCAACATTGGGTTTACCCAAAAGAACAACCTTACATAAAAGATTTTCATCATCATCTTTATGTTCTTTTTTTGCAGGAAGACTATTAACAGAAGCTTCTAACAAATCGGCAATTCCTGTACCATGCTGAGCAGAAATAGAAATAATAGATTTATGCCCTAAACGATCAAATTCATGAATGTTTTCTGCCGACAAAGAACTATCAACTTTGTTTGCAATCAAAATAACTTTTGCAGAGAGAGTATGTAGGTACTTAGAAATTTCTCTATCCTCTGGCAAAATACCAATTTTTGCATCACAAACAAACAAAACAACATCCGCAGATTTAACGACATCCAATGCTTTTTTACGAACTGTTTCTAAAATCACATCATTCGTTTTGCGTAAACTAATACCACCGGTATCAATTAAATCAAAACTGTGCCCCTGCCAATCAACAGTATCTTTAATAAAATCTCTTGTGACACCATCATAATCAAGCGTCAAACTTTTTACACTAACAGAAAGTCTGTTGAATAATGTTGATTTACCAACATTCATACGACCAACAATAACAATACGTGGTAAATTTTTCATAGATTATGCCTCGTTAATCTCGCTAAATGTTCCTGAAAAATAACGAGCAATCATAGTAGCTTTTTTCCAAACATCTGAATCAGTAATATCGATTGTTTTTCCTGCAACAAGAGTAGTGTAAGACTGAAATTTTTGTGTTCTTTTTGTTGGCCTACTAAAACATTTTTGTGTTGTGGAATTTGAAGCAGATATTTTCACATCTGGTTTTGTAATTTTTTCGATTTTTGGTTCAATTTTTTTTTGCTGACCAGTAAATTGCGGATCAAATGTAACATTTTGCGCAAAAGAATTTTGCAATAGAGGAAACCACAGTTTTTTCATTTCATTTAACGTTTCTTGAAAAAAAGCAAACTGTTTTGCAAAAGTTACTGCCAACGCTGCACGTTCTTTATCAAATGTAACAGCTGTCCCATTTTTAAATATCGAGCTAAGAAGAGGCTCTTTTAAGGCATCAAGCGAAGATAAAAAAGCTTTCCACTGAGATGAACTACCTTCTTCTTCTATTTCTTCTTCTTGAACATCCTCATCAATGTCATCATCTAAAGAATTTTCTTCCTGGATAACTGGAGACGCTGCATTACAAGATGCAGGAGATGAGCCGGAATCGTTACTTGTTCCAGCATTTTTTTGCGTCACCTGTAAAAAAATCATTTCTAAAAGAGAGTGCTTTGCTGTCGTTTTTAAAAATAAATTTTCATAAGAATAAAACAACATTAAAATAGAATTCAATCGAGAAACCGAACAACCATGTAAAACTTTTTTAAGCGCATCAACATAATGACTAAACCATTCAGGCGTAACACCATTTGAAACCCATAAAGCTGCTCTGAGAATTTCTATTAATTTATTCCACATAAATTCAGCTGAAAAAAGATCGAATCTAATCATTTGTAAAAACTGCAAAAGCTCTTTTGAAGACCCCTGAATAAGAATCTCAAAAAACTTTAACATGCGTTCATCATCAATATGACCTAACACATGCAAAACAGCATCCTTAGTAACACGTCCTCGAGCAAAACGAACCTGCTCAACAACATTCAACGCATCACGAACAGAACCTTCTGTTTCTTTTATAATTAGGTCTAAAGCAGCATCTTCATATGCAATTTTTTCTGTATTACATACATTTTTTAAATGACCCAATAAAGGAGTATGCGCAACAGACTTAAAAAACAACCGAAAGCACCGAGATTTTACCGTATCGATAATTTTTTGTGGATCAGTTGTTGCTAAAATAAATAAAACAGATGATGGAGGTTCTTCTAAAATTTTTAAAAATGCATTAAACGCAGCTTTACTAAGCATATGCGCTTCATCAATCAGGTATATTTTTTTATTACCCATAAGAGGTAAAAGCTGAGAAGCATCAATAATCTGACGAACATTGTCAACGCCAGTATGCGAAGCTGCATCAATTTCAATAAAATCAGGATGTTTTCCGCCAAGCATCGCCTTGCAAGAAGAACATTCCAAACAAGGAACAGGTGATATTTTTGGTTTTTTACGAAAACCATCTAACTGCTCACAATTAATTGCTGCAGCAAAAACACGCGCTGTTGTTGTTTTTCCACAACCTCGTTGACCAGAAAAAAGATATACTGGAAAATACTGATTCAAATAAAGACTATTTTTGAGCATACGAATAGACAACTCCTGACCAACAATCTGATCGAAGTTTCTTGAACGCCATTTTCTAGCTAAATTAAGATTTGCTGTATTCATGATTAAACTCAAAAAATCCATTTTGGCCTCGAAGGCCTAACCGGACAAGTCTTTTTATATACTTTTAAAACAGAAAGAGGGGAAGTGCATACAGGAAAGAAGTCACTTTTGCTGCTTCCTTTCGGACCTGACAAAGTAAGCGACGATTCCTTACCCACTTCCCCAATTTTTTATTCATAATTATACGAAATAAATTCTTATTTCGCGCTTAAAAATCTTTCAAACTCACTACCAAATTAATAATGAAAAATTTTAGCAAAACATGGTGGAGAGAGAGGGATTCGAACCCTCGATGCCCTTTTCAGGACATACACGATTTCCAATCGTGCTCTTTCGACCACTCAGACACCTCTCCAAAAAATTTCAACTTTGCAACTTACAAAAAAAACTATTTTTTAGATTCTTTTTTTTCAGGAGCAGTTGCTGCAACTTTTTTTGTTACATCTTTTTTCTTTTCAGTCGAAGCCTTAGGAGCAACAACTTTCTTTTCAGTCGAAGCCTTAGGAGCAACGACTTTCTTTTCAGTCGAAACTTTAGGAGCAACGACTTTCTTTTCTGTCGGAACCTTAGGGGCAACGACTTTCTTTTCTGTCGGAACCTTAGGAGCAACTACTTTCTTTTCTGTCGAAACTTTAGGGGCAACGACTTTCTTTTGTACGACTTTTGCTTTAGGAGCAGCTTTTCTATTGTCTTTAGAAAATCTCACTGCAGGTTTTTTAAACCCACCTTCAACTTTAATTTTTGCTCTTTTTACTTCTTGATCTTCTTTTTTCTTAATAACTAATTCTTTAGCTTTTTTTTGCCCTTTAACAACGGACTCACTCAAGTAATCCATAACAAATGTTATTACTCGTGCAGAATCATCATTAATAGGAATAACATAATTTACTAATGATGGATCTGTATTTGTATCAACAAGAGAAACCACTGGAATACCAACAGTTACAGCTTCACGAAGAGCCGCACCCTCTTTAAGAGCATCAACCATAACAATGGCGCCAATTGGCCATGCTAAGTCTTTAATTCCACCAATATTATTTTTTAATCGATCAACCAACTTGGAGAACGAATTTAATTCTTTTTTTGTATAATGAGAAGAATTAGCAGATTTTTCTAAAATATCTTCATAATGTAACAATTTTGTTACAGACTTTCTAACCTGACTAAAGTTACTTAATGTACCACCAATCCAACGATGATTAACATAAGGCATCTTCAACTTATCGGCGATAGCAAACACTGCATCACGTGCAGGTTTTTTTGTTCCAACCCATAAGATTGTTTTTTGTTGCGCCGCAACAGACTCAAGGAATTTTGCTGCAGTTTCAACTTGGCGCGCAGTTTTTGAAACATCAAAAAGATGAACATTGTTTCTGCAACCCCAAATATAGCAATTCATTTTTGGATGCAAGCGTCTTTTAATATGCCCAAAATGAGCACCTAATCTGACTAGCTCTCTATAATCTATCATATTAACCTTTCAGGGTTACAACCATCATCTCTTGGGCCTGATCAGAGAAACCAATCAGAAACCACCCTAGAAAAAGAGATGAGCGTTATTAAATTAGTATTTTCAACTCAATTGCACTCTCTGGAAGTATAACAAAAGCATACGAAAGTGCAATCAACAAAAGGCTTTCCTCCTCCTTTTATTCTGAATCATTCTTGGACATGCCAATAACTTCATTATTATCAATTGCCTTCTTATGGCGAAGACCTAAGAAAAAGGCAACAAATAACCATGCTCCAAAACATAAAGAAAAAACGACCATTAAAATGGGGTAGAAGAATCCTGATCCGGCTCTCGTCGCTGCGATAATAACAGTAGAGCCAGTCGATTTAGCAAATTTTCCACCAAAAGCATCAATCCATGATTTAGATTTAAACTTAATTTCTTTAAGCGTTGGAATATAAAGCAACTCTCTAACAGGATAACTAAACGCATAATGTGTCGTTTTGGTCATCATATAAGCAATCATAATTAACGTTGCACTTGAAGTTGAAAACAGAACAAATGATCCTAAGGCCATCGCTGCAGGAATTAACAACAAACATTTTCTCATGCCAAACTTTTTAATAATAGTAGATGTTCCAAATACAGACACAAAAAATCCAATTGCCTGCATAAGAAAAACCCACTTAAACAGAAATGCCGAAACTCCGGCTACAGAGCCACCTGTTGTTTGAGCAACATGCAATCGAAGGTAACTTAAAATAGCATTCAATGTTTCATAAAAAAATATCATGCCAAAGATACCAAGCACATAAGGATACTTCACAAACATTTTTAAACCTGCAAACACACCTGTTTTTGATTTTCCTTTTTTGCCGCGTTCTTTTTCAACTTTATAAGCAGCTTCATAACCATGAAGATTATAACCTTCAACTTTTCGTATCAAAGCTGCAATAGCCATAGGAATACAAATTAAAAAAATCGAAACCGCAAATAAAATAGTTTGATGTTTGGCAACATCCGACCATAAACCAATAATAGGAAAACTATTTGTACCAAGAAGTAACCAGGCAATTCCAGCACTGAACATACCGCCAAGTTTTGAACCCCCTACCATGAAACCATAATTTTTCTTTCCTTCATCTGGTGTCGTTATAGAACTTACAAAAGCCCAAAAAACACTCAAAACAAACGGTGAAAAACCTTCAACAAGAAAATAAAAAACCCAACCAAACAAGCGATATGGGCTTTGACTTGTATTTGCAATTCCAATTGTTGGATGACCTATGAAAAATGCTAATAAAAAAGCTGCCGCAGCGTACAAAAGACTATAAAAAACTAAAAGATTATATCGCCTTATTCTATCTACTAATTTTGAATAAAATAATATTGCGGGAATAAGAAACAAAAGAACAGCAATTCGAGCCCAGGGAATATATTCTTTACCAACAACCGCCATAAAAACTGAATTTTTCAGATCACGCAGTATGGTATAAGCAGCAATAATTAAAAAATAAACTGATGAAAGAAGCAATAACTTTAATCGTGCTGAAGTAAAAAAACTTTTAACAGATCCATTCCAAATACTATTAAGCTTTGTCCTCATGAAGACCTTTCCCTAATTTGGCCAACTTCTCTCTTTTCATCCCTTTTACTTGCGACAATACTCTTCTTTTTTTAGAAAAAAACCCTCCAAGATCGAAATTAATTTTTCTTGGAGGGTTTTTATTTTATATTCACATTGCTTGTAAACAATATGTTCTTATTTTCATCGTTGTTAACATACAACCTTATTTTCAGCAATAGCTTTGTTGTAAGTTTTTGCAACATACATTGCAACAAAGAACCAAAGGCCAATAAGACCGAATGAAATCGAAGTGCTTATTGTTACAAACATTGCAAGACCTGCAACCGGACCGAGTGCCCCACCCATCAAAACACCTCTGAAAACATTGATACCTGAACCAATTGCTTTAGATCCACGCGAACCGAACATTTCGATCCATGCTTGCGCTTTGTACTTGGTATCTTTTGTTGTAGGAATGTAAAGCTGTTTGATTGTTGGTTGATTCAATGCATAGTTTATTGCTTTTGAGAAAACCATAATCCAGAAAGCTGCTGATAATGTTGGGCTTAAACGCAAGGTCAAGACCGCTGCAGCAATCAAAACAGGAAGCAAAATCAAAGAAGCAGCTGTTCCAAGTTTACGGTGAATATTATTGATTCCACACAATACACACAATGTTGCAACAACACCTGTCCATACTGAATAATTAGAAAGATATCCAGATAAGAGTTTTTCTTGAACCACACCATTGGTAGTAAAAGCATCTGCCGCAGAAGATTTGAAAAAGAAATCCAAAATAGTTACTACAACTTCATAAATAATTATGATACCTGTAATAGCTAAAAGATAACCATGTTTAAACAGAAGTTTTAAACCATCAAGGAAGCCTGGCTCTTCATGTTTTTCATCTTTTTTCTTCTCTTGCACGCCTTCATAGCCTTGCAACTGATCTTTTGGTGTTGTCGAAACAAAGAACCACATCAAAAAGCCAGTAACAAACATCAAGCCACCCAACATTGCGATGATTGGCGCACTGGTTGCAAAACCAAAACGACTCGCACGCAATATCCAAGGTCCAAGCATGTTACCTGTTTGACCAAATAAATAAATAAGAGGGAAGCCACGTTTTGCTGCTTCTGGCTTGGTAATATCTGTGGTAAATGCCCAGAAAAGAGCAACAACCAAAGAACCAAAACTTTCAACATACCAGTACCACATCCAACCAATAAAACGGTATGGAGAAAGAGTAGTATTTGAAAGACCAATACCTGGAAGCATAAATGCTATAGAAAACAAAATAGCGACAACGCCATAAATACTTAATAATACATAAAAAACTTTGTTACGCGGAAACGCATCAACAAGCTTACTATATAAAACAACCAACGGTGCAATGATGAAAAGAGACATCATTTTTGCAAATGGTTGGTAGTTAACACCAACAATACTAGAGAAAATACCGTCTTTTAATGGACGCATTCCCCAATAAACACCAATAACACAAAAGAAAACCATCGCAAGTTTAATAAACTTCTGTAGTTCTTCCGTGCTTTCAAATTTTCCCCATAAAGCCTGAGCAATACGTTTAAACATTCAGCAAACCTTTCAAAAGATGGAAACAATAAATAAATGAAAATAACAAACAAAAACTCTCTTTAGTATGATACACACACGTAAATATCGTAACAAAAAATTCTTCATCTGTAAAAATAAAACGAAATCTAGCCGAGCCATCGCACTTCCCCGCTCGACCAAATCACTTCAAATAGTCAATTTATGCTCTTCACCCTAAAAGCCCCTTTGGCATAAAAAGTTTTTTTTAAAAAAAACCTACAACCTAAAACTACCTAAAAAAGGCTTTTTATAGGCAAATAGACCTAGGATATAGACGTCAAAAGCAAAAAAATAAACCCTCAACCTATCTAAAAACCCTATTTTAAGGCTTATTTCACTAAAACATCAATTATATCTCAAAAAATCAATACGCTCCCAACCAGGAAACATCGAAAAAATATCCCTTTTTTATGCCTAAAACAACCAAAACCCCCTTGCAAAATTTTGAACAAAAAATAAACTATAAATACGGGGGTCCAAAATGCTTCAACAAGATTAATTCGAAGCACCGAGCCTTTATTTTTCTAATTGTAAAAACTTAAGTTCAATGGAAGCAAAAAAGATGATTGAAAGCTCACTTATTGAGGAACAAGGAACAGCTGAAATGCTTGCCCTTTTACCACTTAAAAACGTTGTTATACTGCCTAAAAGCATTATCCCTATTATTGCGGGACGTCATTCCTCAATCAAAGCTGTTGAATATGCCCTTAAACATGACAAAATGATATTTATAACTTCTCAAAAAAGTCCTAAAACCGAAAAACCTACACCAGACGATGTATTTACCCATGGCATCAAAGCAACAATTTTGCAAGTAATGCGTATGCCTAATGGAGCATTGAAAATTTTGGCCGAAGGCCTGTGTAGAGCAAAAATGGTAGACTTTGAACCTACTGATGGCTTTATGCGTATTTATTGTGAAACACTTCCAACAATTAATACAGAAAACAAAATAGAAATTGAAGCCCTTTGGAGACAACTTCGTAGCCTTTATAGTGCCTACGCAAAACTTAATGACAAAGCTCCAATGGATCTAATCTCTTCAACAAAAAGCATTGTTGATATTGATTTCACAACTGATACCATTGCAGTACACGTCAACCTTTCATTCAATGAAAGACAAGAAATCTTAGAAACCGTCGATCTACTCGAACGAATGCTTAAAATATGCAAGCATTTAAAAAGAGAAATAGAAATTCTTCAGACCGAGCAAAAAATTAGAGGCCGAATTCAAACTCAGGTCGAAAAAAATCAACGAGAATACTATCTCAATGAACAAATGAAAGCTATTCAAAAAGAACTTGGTCGCGAAGATCATGCATCTGAGCTTTCTGATATTGGCAAAAAAACAAAAAGTCTTAAGCTTTCAAAAGAAGCTACTGCAAAAGTTGAAAAGGAGCTAAAACGCCTTGAGCAAATGCCTCCCCTTTCTGCAGAAGCAGTTGTTAGTAGACACTATGTTGATTGGATGACATCTCTTCCTTGGTATAAAAAAAGCAAAGACAAGGTAAGTCTTGTTCAGGCAGAAAAAATCTTAAATCAACATCACTTTGGGTTAAAAAAAGCAAAAGAGCGAATCATAGAGTTCTTAGCTGCAAAAAAATATTCCAAAACAATGGAACGGTCACCAATAATCTGCCTTGTTGGTCCTCCTGGAGTTGGTAAAACGTCTATTGGTCAATCAATTGCAAAAAGCATGGGTAGAGAATTTGTCAGAATGTCTCTTGGTGGTGTTAAAGATGAAGCCGAAATTCGCGGACATAGAAGAACCTATATCGGGGCACTTCCAGGCAAAATCATTCAAAGCATGAAAAAAGCCGGCGTCATGAATCCTGTTATTTTGCTTGATGAAATTGACAAAATATCACAAGACATACATGGAGATCCGTCTTCAGCACTCCTTGAAGTTTTAGATCCAGAACAAAATAATACTTTTGTTGATCACTTTCTTGATGTTGAATATGATCTATCAAAAGTTATGTTCATTGCCACAGCAAATGTTTTGGAAGAAATCCCATATCCATTATTTGATCGTATGGAAATAGTGTTTCTTGATGGATACACAACTGTCGAAAAAATTGAAATTGGAAAAAAATTTCTCATTCCAAAAAATCTAAAAGAATACAGCCTTACAAACAAACAATTTAAAATCGCACGCGCACAACTGGAAAACGTTGTAAGCAACTACACAAGAGAATCTGGCGTTCGCCAACTTGAACGAGTCATTACAAAATTAATGAGAAAAACAATTCAAAAATTGCTAAAAGATCCAAAAATTACATCTTTTACCATAACAGACAAAGTCATTAAAGAATGGCTTGGAAATCCTACATTCAAAAAGACAAGTCTCAATAAACAAAAAGAACAAATAGGTATTGCAACAGGCCTTGCATGGACTGAAGTTGGTGGTGATGTTCTTGAAATTGAAACTACAGCTCTTTCTGGAAAAGGCGGACTAACATTAACAGGACAACTTGGCGATGTAATGCAAGAATCTGCACAAGCAGCATTGAGTTATATCAGATCTCGAACTTCTCAATTGGGATTACGAGTATCTTTTTATACTACCAAAGATCTGCATATTCATATGCCCGAAGGCGCTACACCTAAAGATGGACCATCTGCTGGTATCGCTATGTGCACAGCACTTATTTCTGCTTTAACAAAAACACCTATCATTTCTAATTGTGCAATGACAGGAGAAATTACACTTCAAGGAAGAGTTCTTGCTATTGGCGGACTCAAAGAAAAACTTTTAGCCGCAAAACAACATGAAATTAAAACAGTAATTATTCCTCAAGAAAATTTTGATGATGCTCAAGAAATTTTAAAAGAAACTAACCTGGGTGATTTAAAATTAATTTTTGTTAACAACATGGATGAAGTGCTCGAAGCAACCTTTGGAAAAAAAGCATTTCAAAAAACAAAACGCAAAATTAAAAAAACAAATTCTTCTAAAAAGAAAAAAGCTAAATAAAAAGCTTTATTACATTCGCAACAAAAAAAGGCAAGCTAAAATTTTTTAGCTTGCCTTTTTTGCATTCATCAAGAAATTTTTATTAAAAAAATTATCTTTCAAAAAATAAAAATCAAAAATCTTGCATTAGAAGTTTCGTCAGGACTACCATAAAGTGAAGCTTTTTTTTGTATAAAAAAGTTAAGAAAAATTTTATTCTTTTATAAAAGGGAGAGAATATATGAACAAACAGATGCTCGCACTTCTATGTGTAACGACTATTATCGTATCTCCGGCCTGCAGAAGACCGGAACGGCATATGAAAACAACAAAAACTGTAAAAAAACATAAAAAAATGCCTCTTAAAAAACAAGCAAAAAAAATCAAAACGCATAAAGCTGTTGAATCAGTTATGATGCAACTTGAAACCGCCGCAAAGGTTACAAAAGCAACCACAAAAAAACCAAAATATTCAGCTAAGAAAAAAGTAGCTAAGAAGAAAGTAACTAAAAAGAAAAAGACTAAGAAGAAAGTAACTAAAAAGAAAAAGACTAAGAAGAAAGTAACTAAAAAGAAAAAGACTAAGAAGAAAGTAACTAAAAAGAAAAAAGCTAAGA
>DAOVGZ010000102.1 GCA_030672115.1 bacterium
AATTTAATACAAAAATTAAAGCTAATGTATCCAAACGTAAAGCTTGTATTTGCTTTGGCGCAAATTGGAAATCAAAATTATTTTAATGTTTTAAAAGAAAAAATGCGGCAATTAGATGTTGAAAAAAATATTTATATTTTATCGGATCAAAAACAGTTGTGGCCGCTTGTAAAACGAGCAGATCTTTTTGTGCGACCAACATTAAGCGATAGTTTTGGTATAAGTATTGCTGAAGCTCTTTTGTTTGATGTTCCTTCTGTTGCGAGTGATGTTTGTATTCGTCCAAAAGGAACAGTGCTGTTTAAGCGGGGCAATCAAAAAGATTTTTTTGAAAAGGTTCAACAGATTTTAAAGTCTAAGGATATGTTATGCAAACAAAACAAAAACAATCAAACAGTAAACAAAATAATATAAAATTAACTTGTTCTGTTATTGTTGCAACACGTAATCGCTTGGCTGATCTTCTTATGTGTTTAGATTCTTTACAAAAACAAACATTTGTTCCAACAGAGCTTATTATTGTCGACAGTAGTGATAATAAATTAAGTGAAGAGCAAAAATTTACTAAAAAATATTCTGCACAACTATTTCCAAAAACAAAATTAATTTATAAACATACAGGCCCGGGCCTTACTTACCAAAGAAATATTGGTATAAAGCTTGCATCAGGTGAAATTCTTTATTTTTTTGATGATGATACTGTTTTGAATAATGATTACATTGAACAAATGCAATCTGCTTTTTTTGCAAATAAAAAGTATGTAGGTGGTATGGGCTCAATTAATGGTGTTTCACAAAAAAAAATAACATTTAGGCGCATGTTGCGAACTCTTTTTTTGTTACAAAGGGACCAGTCAAGTGGAATGTTTACATGGTCTGGTATGCCAACACACACTTATGGAACAAAAAAATTTAAAAATGTAGAAGTTCTTGGTGGTTGTTGTATGGCGTATCGCAAATCAGTTGTAAAAAAAGAGTTATTTGATGAAAATTTATCACGATATTCTTATATGGAAGATTGTGATTTTTCTTGTAGAGCTTCAAGGCAAGGGGAATTATTTTTTAATCCCCAAGCTTGTTTAGATCACAATCATAGTCCGCTTGCGCGAGATAACATTGAAAATAATCGCGCTATGTACATAAAAAATTATAGTTACTTATTTTTTAAAAACTTTTATCCGAAAAATTATTTTAAAATTATTGCCTATTATTGGAGTGTTATAGGTTTGTTTTTAGAAGCAATTTTGGATAGAAATGGGCCGTATATAAAAGGGTATTGCAAGGGTTTAAAACAGTTTTATAGTAACAGTGATAATTGATAAGGGAATAAAAAATTATGAAAATAAAGATAGTTTTAGCAAGTATTGTAATTTGTTTATTTTGTGCCGTGCAAAGTTATGGTATGAATACTGAAAAAAAAATAGTTGATGAAAATTTAAATAAGCAAAAAGAAAAAAAGATATTTCAATCTATTGTGAAAAAAACTAAGATCGAATTAAATAATAAAAAAGAGGTACAAGAGTTTCGTTCAATGGAAGAGGCTTTTGAGGCAATGGAAAGAAATGTGGTGGCTTCTGTTCCTGGTGAAAACAATGTTTTTAAGGGGAAGACGGAAATTAACGGTCAGACTGTTACTATAGAGTTTAGAAATGTTTTTAAGATTAATGATGATGATTGGATTGAGTAAATTTTTGAAATTTTAATATTTATCATGATATATATTTTGAATATATAAATTGTATCCGATTTTTATGCCAAAGTAGGCAGCAGAAGAAATAACTGTTGCTACAACGCAGCCAGTGATTGCAAAGTGTGGAACCAATAAAATATTAAGACCAACATTTAAAAGTGATGGAATGATTAATGAGGCAGCCTGAAAGGTCGCCTTTTTTTGGTAGATAAGAAAAATAGACGCAAAATGTTCGCCCAATAAAAAAATATATCCGATTAAAATCATCCAAATATAACTGATGGCTGGTTGATAACGTAGCGGCAAAATAAAATATAAAAGTGGTTTGCAGATGATGTAACCAACAGAAATTAATATAGTAAGACCAATCATGCTTATAATCATATTTTTTTTGTTCCATGCTTCTATTTTTAAAAGAT
>DAOVGZ010000081.1 GCA_030672115.1 bacterium
CAGGTTCAAAACCATGCTCAACATTATTTTTTAACATCAACATTGTTAATGAATACATTAAACGAACTGCATCACCTTTATACATCGCAAAATTTGCACCAGTAGAAATTGCAGCGCTTTCAAAATCTAGCCACCCAAGATCTGTTCCTAGGTCAAGATGGTTTTTTGGTTCAAAAGAAAAAATCGGTTTTTTACCAACTTCTTTTACAACAACGTTACCTTCTTTATTACCTTTGGGCACATCCGCATGCAAAATATTTGGACAACGTAAATAAAGCTCTTTAAATTTTTTTTCAACATCAAGTAATTGATTATTTTTATCTTTTAAATCAGAACCTATTTTTTTAGATTGCTCGCGTAACTCAAGAGTAACGCCCGACTTACCTTGTTGTGCTAATTCATTTTTTTTCTGCCGTAAGTTTTCCACTTCTAACCGTAACGTACGAACGGAACGATCAAATTGTACAAGCCCATGCACATCGAATGATGGATCTTTCTTTTTTAGCAATGCAATAGTAACGTCAGTATGTTCTCGTAAAAAACCTAAATCTATCATGGACATCCCTTACATACTAAAAGCAGACAAATTAACACACATAAATCATAACAATACAACTTAAGTAGTATACGAGAAAAAAAAAATATTGAAAAGAAAAAGAGCCGCAGTAGCGGCTCTTTTGCGAGTAAAGTCTATTCTGGATTAAGATTTCCAGTTAACTTGCTTTAATAGATTTCACTAATTCACGCAAACTTTTACCTGGTTTAAAACGAGGCACGTGAATTTCAGGGAGATCAATTCGCTCTTTTGTTGCAGGGTTGATTCCCTTGCGAGCTGGGCGACGTGAAACAACAAAGCTTCCGAAACCAGTAATAGCAACTTTGCCACCTGATTTCAATGTACGCTCAATAATACGAGTGAATGATTCGAGGACTCTTGAAACATCCTTTTTACTGAATGTTGTTTCCTCACTGAGTGAACTAATTAATTCACTTTTGTTCATGTGAAACTCCTTGCGGATTGGTTAGTAATGATTAAAACACTGCTACTTCATTAAAAGCTCTCGCTTATTCTTCCATGCATTACCGTTTTATAGTAGTTTTATTTAATGTTTTGTCAAATAACAGTAGTTTTTTTTCTAATGAAACAATTATAAAGGAGTTTAAAGTGCTCATCGATACTCATTGTCATGTAAATATTATGATCAAAAAAAAGTTTGATACACCAATAGAAAAAACTCACATACCTGCAGCTCAAAAAATAATCGATGATGCAAGAGATGCTGGAATAAAAAATATTATTAATGTTGGAACAAGTGTAATAGAAAGTAACAACTGTATTTTTTTAACAAAACACTTTCCAAATAATTATGCCGTTGTTGGCCTACACCCCAGCGATTGTTCATCAAACTGGAAAAATGATTTAAAAACAATCGAACAAAAAATTAAAAACAAAAAAAAAAATAAAATCATTGGCATTGGTGAATGCGGCCTCGACTATCATTATCCTAATCATAAGAAGCAACTACAAAAAGATGCTTTTAAAGCACAAATAGAATTGGCATTACAATACAATCTTCCTCTTGTCATTCACACACGTGATGCAGCTGATGACACGCTTATATGCATGGAAGAATTTAAAAATGAATCTAACTTACAAGGTGTTTTTCATTGCTTTTCGCAAGACCAAACATTTGCAGATTACGCAGTTGATGAGTTAAGTTTTTTACTTGGAATTGGTGGTCCTATTACATATCCAAATAATAATTCATTGCGTACAATTGTAAAAAAACATGGGCTTGCAAATATTATCTTAGAAACAGATGCACCCTACCTACCACCACAGATTATTCGCGGAAAAAAAAATCATCCAAAATATATTCGAGAAATCGCATTATATATCGCAAAACTTTTACAAAAAAATTTTGAGACTGTTGCACAACAAACAACAGAAAATGCATTTAAATTATTCACCATCTAAATTTAAATGTACGAATAAATCCATAATCAAGAATAAGGTGTGAAATTGCTCCCACTGAAAAAAATAATGCTGCATAAAAAACATCATTAAAATAAATAGGAAAATAATAAAAAGCTAACCCAACAAATGTTATCGGAATCAAAAGAATAAACCACAAACGATGGAATAAACCGCGATGATTAACGACAAGAGGAGCAAGAACAATAAAAGAAAAAAAAACAAAAAGAGTAAACTTTTTAAAAATCAAAAGTAAAATAAGCGCTGGAATCATCAAACGATAAAACCATTTTTGTCCTTTACTTTTAGTATCAATATCAGGAAACAATGAACCTGCAAAAACACTAAAAAACCATACTATGGTCAAAACAGGCGTTGCATAAAAACGCAAAAAATAAAAAAGAGCAGCCCCTGCCACAGCACCACCCACTAAATGACCTCTATAGCCCGGCATATGCTCTCCTTTTTATGCCAACCGAACAAACGAAACATCAGGATAATAAAACTCTAAAATCTTTTTATATTCCCAACCATCTCTAACCATTTCACGCGCACCCCACTGGCACAAACCTAAATGATGCCCATATCCACGACCTTTGAGGACAATATGCTTTCCTTTTTTACGGATTGAAAAATAAAAACTTTTCACTTCGTCCAAAAGAGAATATAGCTCTTTTCCTGTTAAAGAAAATGAATACTTGCGCCCTCTTATTTCAAGCTCTTGAATTAATCCTGCATCATCACGAGAAAGAACTTTTATACCACAAAGTTTTTTTAATCGAGGAAACTTTTTCTTCAAAAGGTTTGTCCATTTTTCAAGCGAATATTCAACTTTCCATCGATATAATTTACATCGCTTACAATACTTACAAGCATAATCTCGTGCAAGATATGGTGCTTTATTAAAATCAACTCCCATAATCTTACTTGGTACAACACCACCACAACATGAATCAAACATTGCCACAATTGGTTGATTATCAAACGTTAAAAATTGCCCTTTAGTTTCTTCAACCGCCCGACGTAACATCTTTGAATTGCGAGTTTGAAAATTATTACCATTATATGTTTGATGAATTCTTGTATTTTTAATATGAAACAATCGTTTTGCTTTACGTGCTTCACGAACTTTTGCAATTAAATAACTTCGCGTTGCAACTGCAAAAACTTTATTTACTTCTAAAGGCCAACCAGGCCA
>DAOVGZ010000024.1 GCA_030672115.1 bacterium
AAAAAAAATGTTTTAAAAAATATCCCCATTGGATGGAAAAAAATTGGTCTTACTTTTGGACTTGGAGCATTAGGTTATGTAAGTGCATATTTTGGATTAGTTAATCGTAAGGCTGCAGTAACGGGGTTATCTCTTGTTCAGCAGATGTTGAGTGGAAAAGTTTCTAATCCTAAGCTGTTAGAAGAAATTTCTTCTTTAAATGAGGGAAGTCTTCAAAGTTTTGTAGCAGAATTACTTTCTAGCTTTGGAAAAACAAAAGCATTGAAAGCAGTTAAAATGTTAGAACAAGAAACAAAACGTAAAGGCAGAAAAAGTAAGAAACATTCTAATAATATATTGCGGAATCTTAAAAAAATGCGTCGTTTAATTAAGAAAGATAATTTAGGTCTTAAGAAGAAGATTTGTTAAGCTATATCGCCTGTAGTCCATTATAACTTATGTAACATGTTCCAAAAAAATGGGACAAAAACGAAAAAGGTATTTTCATGCATCGAAAGAACAACATTGTCGTTTGTTTTTTTTCTATTTTTTTATTGTGTTCAACGTTATATTCTGGGCCGAAAAAATACATAACTCCTAAAGACTTTTTACAAGATTCATTTGTTTTGGCGCATGATGTTTTTGAGTCAGGCTTTAAACCTACGATTTTGATTTCTTTATGGCGGGGTGGCGCTCCAACAGGATTGGCTATTACAGAGTATTTTGTTTATAGAAACTGTCCAATAGTGAATCATTGTGCGCCACGAGCAAGTGCATATAATCATGATACATTAAAGCCAGTGGTTGAAATTTTTGGTTTAGAATCTGTTGTTTCTATGATTGGATTAAGTGATAAAGTTTTGATTGTTGATGATGTTGTTGATTCTGGTGCGACAATAAAAGCATTTTTAAAAGCATTGCAAGATTCTTGTGGTGAAAGTTTTCCTGGTTTGGAAAATATTAAAGTTGCTACTATTTATTACAAGCCAAAAAAATCAAAAATCAAACCTGACTATTATGTGCATGCAACAGATGAATGGTTAGTTTTTCCACATGAGCTTGAAGGTTTGACTCTTGAAGAAATTACTGACAATAAAGGTGAGGTTATAGCTCATTGTTTTAATAAATAGATTAATAAAATAGTTAAGAAGGCATTTCAGGAATAAAGTTTAGAAGTGCCTTTTTGATGAATTTATTTTATAATAAGCCGATTTTTTTTCCAACGAGATATAAAAAATAATCAATATTTTTTTGTAAAATTTTATACGTTTTATCATTTACGTTATATTTTCTTTTAAACTCTGGTTTGGAAAAGAAAGAAAAATCGAAAATAAGTTTTTTTTCTGATACTTTTTTAGAATTTATTGTCGCGACAGAAGTAGTTTTTTTTTTCTAATTGCTCGGATATGTTTTTTAGAGGTTTTATTCATGGTTTGAGTGATTTGAGGAAATAATAATAAACCTGTGATTACAAAAATATTTTTTTTCATTATAATTCCTTTTGTTTTGCTTTTTCAAAAAGTTCAGTTGCTTTTTTGATAAGTTTTTCTTTCCTTTCTTTTAATTCTGGTTTTGTATCTAAATATGCACCAAGAAGGGTTGCAAAATTCATATCTACTTTTAAATCGGATCGCCGTTCACGTATAGAAATAGTTTTTATCGGAATAATTCCAGCAACATAGTGTGCTTGTTCACATGCTTTTATAAGAGCTTGCAAATCTACAAGGTCTTTTTTTCCTTTTGGCACATGATATTTTATTTTAATAATTGCATCAGTAAGTGTGTGTTTTTTAAGTTCATTTAAAATTTCTTCTGTTTGATTTTTTTCTGGTTGCAATTGGACATCAATTTGAATAAAACTTCTCGTTGGGGTTTTTATAAATTCATGACTGGTTTTATTTTTTTTTTGAATGCTAACAAGACAAAATCCTTTTTCTTCTGAGCGTTCACCAAAATCAATGCGCTCGGGTGAGCCGCAATATACAACAGCAGGATAGCCGCCTGTATTTAGATTTTGATAACGATGCAAGTGTCCAAGGGCAATATAATCAAATGGTGGTATTGCGAGCTGAGATGGTAAAAAAACAGGGTCGTTGCCATAAATAGCGCGTCGTTCAGAACCAGAAAATACGCCGGTACTCATGGTTAAGTGTCCAGCAAGAACAGAAGGAATTTTGGGATCAAGTTTTTGTGAGTAAGATTGAATAATTGAGTTCACGGCTTGTGAAATATACTGTGTTATTTCATCATTTGTTTTTAAAAGATGTTTATCAGAAATGGCAATGCTGTTTTTAATAGGCCATGGGATACCAACAATTTGCACAGGTCCAGATTTTGTTTTTAGAGTAAGAGTCGTTGGTTTTGAAATAATATGAAAACCATCAAGAGGTAAGTCGTCAAAAACATCAAGCGCATGTGCTTTGCCAAAACTCAGTGGATTGTCATGATTTCCAACAAGTAGCACGGTAGGAATATTATGTTTGTATAATTTAAGAAGGCTACTCATAAAAAGTTTTTGTTGTGTTGGTGTTGGATTTGTTGTTTTATATGCGTCGCCACAAAAAAGAAAAAAATCAACGTCTTTTTCAATCGCAGTATCAATACAGTGTAAAAATGCTTTTTCAAAATCTAAAAGACGAGTGTGAATGCCTTTTTTAGGATCTATTTTGCCGTAATTTTCTACACCAAAATGGGTATCAGCTGTGTGAACAAAACGAATCATGTTTTTTTCTTTTTTTTGCTAGGTTAATTATTTAAGTAATGAAATTTTTTCTTTTTGTGCATTTTATAGAAATTTTTTCTTTCTGTGCATTTTATAATGTTTTTTTTGTCTAAGCTCATTATTGTTTTGAAGTATTTCCAACTGTTTGTTTGATCGCCATATTCTCTGACGTATTCTTTTTTTGCAGCTTCATCTGCAATTGTGCTTCCGCTTGAATATAGAGTAAAAGAAGGAGTTATTAGGTTGTTGTATTTGAGTTGTATTTTCATTTTTAAAAAGGTATAAAAAATTAATGTTTCGGGGGTTGGATATTTTTTAAAATTGTCATAAAAGAAAAAATTAAGAGAATGTTTTTTTTTTTTATAAATTTAGGTTTAACTATTTCGTGAATTTTTATATTGCTACTTAATGTATTTCTTTTTACTTTATAATGGCCAATAAATGGGATTCCTTTATACTTTCTTAGATATCTTTCAAAGGCATATCGTTGAGATTCTTTATCGCCACCATCGATTATCCAAGCAGTTTTTTTTTCATTGTTTTGGAGTTTTGTGTTTAAACTTTTTAAGTTGATTTTAAAACGTTTTATCTCTAGTTCAAATTTATCGAATTTAATTTTGTAATAATTTTTTATGGTATATTTTTTTTTGTTGTTTTTGAGAGTAAATTTCAAAATTTCATTATTTTCTATTGGTGTTATTTTGATGGAATGTTCGAATTCCTTTTTAGGGTTCATTCCTCTTATTGATATGAAAAATAGAAAGCTAATTAAAAAAAATAGTTTGTTTTTTATTTTTTTTCCTTATTGATGAATTTTATGATTTCATTTTTATCGTTTTGATTTAAGTCGTGATTTTTGAAATTTGCAAAAAAACATCACAGGATAATTTCCTAAAGTTTATCATAAAAGAAGGAATCCTAAATAAGATAGGGTGGTAGTTCTTTTGGTTTATTTTTTTTACAAGGATCTATAAGTTTCATGAATGATTTCTTGCAGTCTTGATGGAAATAGTAAGCAATTTTTTTTTTATCTTTAATAAATGCAGGAGTTATTTCTATTTTAGAAAATTCAAAGTTTTTGGGTTGTTTTTTTTCTATTATAATTTTGTAAGTTTGTGCTTTTATACATTTAACTTTAAGATTTTCATTGATTTGGTTTTTGTCAAAAAAGTCTTCTATTTCTTTTTCAAGATCATTTTTTTTTGATGTTAAAATTTCTTTAGCATTTGGATTAAAACTTTTGTTTATTTTATTTGTGTAGAGTGATAGTTCCTCTAATCGCGAGCCATCGGTTGGTCTATAGAGGGTGATTTTAGAACAATTTATAGATTGAGAATTATTGTTTGTATATAAAGCATATAATTTCACCAAAAGGATGTTTTGGATGATTTTTTCTGTTTTTTTAATTGTAAATATTGATGTTGTAGCAGCACAAGAAAGTACGACGACATGTAAAAAAAAATTTTTAATGTTCATTTTAAATAATACTTTCATTTTTTGGTTGATTAGATTTTTTTTTAATTTTCTTTTTAAGTAAAGGAGCATATCCTTCTTTGTTTACTTGATACGCTCTTGCAATAGCAAGGGAATTTGCCGGTACGTTTTTAGTAATTGTTGATCCGGCTGCGGTAAACGAATTTTTTTCAATGGTAAGTGGTGCGACTAGAGTATTATTGCTGCCAATATAGACGTTGTCTTCAATAATTGTTTTTTCTTTTGAGATTCCATTGTGATTGCAAATAATTGTTCCAGCTCCAATGTTTACCTGTTTTCCGATGGTTGCATCACCAAGGTAAGCGAGATGTTTAGCTTTGGTCTTATTGCCGATAAAGCTTTTTTTAACTTCTACAAAATTGCCAATTTTTGCATTTTGTTCTACAACGGTTCCATTGCGAAGGTGAGCAAAAGGTCCAACAGATACGTTTTCATACAAAATAGAATCATTAATGACGGTATGTGATTTTATGGTTGAATTATCACCGATTGTTGCATTTTCTAGTCGAGTATACTCTTGGATATTGCAATTGTTTCCAACTATTGTGTTACCAAGAAGATAAACGCCTCCTCCAATGATGCTACCCGCACCAATTTTTACGGTAATATCAAGATGAATATTTTGTGCTTTTACAAACCTTACGCCGTTTTGCATCCAGTAACGAATCAAATGTGCACGTTGAACTTCTTCTGTTGCCCATAGTTCTTCGAGTGTATTAATTCCACGAACTAAATCAAAAGGTGCAGGAATGGTGGCTACAGTTTTTTTATTATCGCTGGCAATACCAACTAAATCTGTTAAATAAAATTCTTGGTTTGCGTTGTCTGTTTTTAATTGATCGATAGATTCTTGTAAGAATTTTTTATTAATAAGATAGATTCCAGCATTAATCCAACAGTGTTTTGTAGGATCACCAGTAAAATCTTTTGCTTCAACAATTTTTACACTGTTTTTCTCTTGGATAACGCGGCCATAGGCGTGCCCAGGATGTTCAAGATGGGAAACAACAAAACTGATTGCAGCTTTTTTTCCTTGATGTGTTTTATAAAGTTTTTTTATAACTTGTGGGCTAACCAAAGGCATGTCACCATTTAAAACAAGAATATTGTCTTTGTTCCATTTATCACGGGTACATAAAACGGCATGTCCAGTTCCTTTTTGTTCTTCTTGATGGGCAAAAGAGATAGTATCTTTGTGGTGATCAGAAACTATTTTTTTAATTTTTTCTTTTTGATGTCCAACAACAACGGTTGATTCAATTTGAAGATATGCCAACATTTTTGTTGAATATAAAACCATTTCTTGGCCGCAAATTTTTTCTAGGAGTTTTGTTCTTCCTGTTTTAAATCGTGTTGCTTTTCCTGCTGCAAGGATAATTGCGTGCATGTTTTTATTCATTGATATAAACCTTTTTTGTGCATTTTAGATATTTTGATAATAGCTTGAAGGTAATTATAGCATGTTTTTTTTAAAGTTTATTGATTCATTTTTGTAAAAAGGGTGTTGATTTTATTCTTTTAATAACGGTTTAGGTTTGTAAGTTGGGATTTTCAAAAAAAGGAAATTAAGGTATCATAATTGGGTAAGTAGGTAATGATAACGTCATGTAATCTGGAGAGATGGCAGAGTGGTCGAATGCGGTCGCCTCGAAAGCGATTATCCCGTGCAAACGGGATCGGGGGTTCGAATCCCCCTCTCTCCTCCACTAATCTTAGGTTTTTTATGATCAGATCAAGGTTTACTATTCTTTGTGTGTCTCTCCTTTTTTCTGCTCCTATGTTTTCTATGGTTCGCGATAATCGATGGTTTCCGCTTTTTCCTAAAGTTCATTCAAGAACAAAAGAAAAGCCATCTTGTTTTTCTGCGAATGTTTTTTTTACAACAGGAGATCAGGCGTATGATAAAAATGAGAATCGAGTTGCAATACCAGCTTTGTTTGGAACATATGATCAAAACAAATTAGGACAAGCGTTAGCGCTAGTAGGAAAAAATAATCCGTTGCCGGATGAATTTCGTGGAACATCTATTTTGTGGGATGTTTTTGGAAAAGTTCAAGGGCAAGGGGTTTCACTTTCTTATGAGCAAGAATTATTTAATCCTGTCTCTGTTGGTTTTTCTTGGTTTTTAATGAATGTGTATTCTCGACAAGAGTTTTGCTTAAAAAAAGGCGAGGTAGGATTTCCATTTAAAGAGGCTGGGGACCTTTTGCAATTAGAAGAAGCACGAAGGGCGATGCATAAAGAGTTGGGGCTTTGTCAGGCGCAATCAAGTAGAACAGGAATGGGAGATTTTGACTTTTATGTTCGTGTTGGAAAAATGTGGGACTATGAATTAAAGTGTCGAGCTATTGACGTTGGTCTTTCTCTTGGAGCTTTAATGCCTGCAGGGTTGAGTAGTGATATTGATAACGCTGCAGCAGTTCCTTTTGGGGGCAATGGCCATTGGGGAGCTTATCTTCGTGCAGATGCAGAATTTGAATTGCGTGAAGATCAGAAATTTGGTTTTTCATTATTTGGCAGTAAACGATTTAAAAAAAATACTTGTATGCGACTTCCTGTTGCAGGAGAACATCCATTTTTTGGTGCACTTGTTGCGCCAGTTCAGATTAATCCTGGTTATACATTTGTATTTTCTCCTTATGTTTCGATTGAAAATCTACGAAAAGGTTTAGGTGCACGTATTGGTCTTCATTTGACGAAACATACTCAAGACAGCTATTGTGATTTGCGAACATCAAAAGAGCAAGATGCTCTTTCTGTAAAAAAAGATAACCTTCTTTGTTTTTCTGAGTGGTGTTCAGATTATGCAACGGTAGATATTTTTTATGATTTTGGAAAAGTAGATGTTGAAAAAAATTATAAACCAACGATTATGTTTTCTTGGGACATTCCATTTATGACGTTTGTTGCAAAAAATAATATTATAACGCATCGCGTTTCATTTGGATTGCAGGTTAAATTTTAATTTGTATCAAGGATTGTTATGAAATTTTTTCCGGCTCGATTATTTAGAATTTTCTCTAATGATATGGCAATTGATTTAGGAACAGCAAATACTGTTGTTTATGTGCGTAATAAAGGAATTGTGCTTAATGAACCATCTGTTGTTGCAGTTCGAAAAGATTCAAATAAGGTTCTTGCTGCTGGCAGGAAGGCAAAAGAGATGCTTGGCAAGACTCCAGAAAATATTATTGCTTCGCGTCCGCTAAAAGATGGCGTGATTGCAGATTTTGAATTAACAGAAAGTATGATTAGATATTTTATCAGAACCGTTCATAATGATAGAAGGACTCTTGTAAGTCCTCGAATGATTATTGGAGTTCCTTCTGGAATTACACAAGTAGAAAAACGTGCAGTAGAAGAAACAGCAAAACAAGCTGGTGCGCGTGATGTTCATACAATTATGGAACCAATGGCAGCAGCAATTGGTGCAGGTCTTCCGGTTCAAGAGCCTACTGGTAATATGATTTTAGATATTGGTGGCGGAACAACTGAAGTTGCAGTTATTTCTTTGAAAAATGTTGTTTTTTGCCGATCAATACGTGTTGGTGGCGACCATATGGATCGTTCAATTGTTAATTATGTAAAACGTAAATATAAATTGTTAATTGGAGAAAGAACTGCTGAACAGATTAAAATATCAATCGGTTCAGCTCTTTTGCATTCTGGAGCAAGTAAAGAGAGTGTAAAAGTAAAAGGGCGAGATCTTGTTACTGGTGTTCCTAAAACAATTACATTAACAGCTCCAGAAGTTAATGAATCTCTTTTAGAAACAATTGTAAGCATTGTTGATGTTGTTCGCGTTGCTTTAGAAAATACTCCACCAGAATTGTCCTCAGATCTTGTTGATAGAGGTATAATGATGGCAGGTGGCGGTGCGCTGCTTAAAGGGCTTGATAAATTAATTGCAAAAGAAACAGGCTTACCTGTTACTATTGCGGAAGATCCGTTGTTTTGTGTTGTAAATGGTGCTGGCATGGCGTTGGAGAAATTAGATTTCTTCCGTGATGCTTTGATGAAATAGGAAAAATTGTGGCCGTATCGAATAACATTCGACTCAAAAAAAAGTTTGGTCAACATTTCTTGCGCGACAAAGAAGTTGTGCAAGAAGCGATTGATCGTGTGAGTATAGATTCAACAACATCCATTTTTGAAATTGGATGCGGCGATGGTTTTTTAACTCGTGAAATTTTAGCAACTGATTGTGCTAGACTTTGGGTTTTTGAAATTGATCCTGAATGGGCGCGTTATATTGGAAATAAGTTTGAATCAGAAAAACGTTTAACGGTTAACTTAGAAAATATTTTAGATGTAGATTTTTCTAAGTTTGAGGAACATAAACCGTGGACACTTCTTGCTAACCTTCCTTATCAAGTTACGTTTCCTATTTTGTATATGTTGCAAAAAAATAGACACCTTATGCGTGAAGGTGTCGTTATGATGCAAGAAGAAGTTGCTCAAAAAATTACTAAAACATCTGGCAGGGGATATGGGTATCCGGCTTTGTTTTTGCAGCGCTATTTTAAACTTGAACTGCTAAAAAAAGTTCCGCCTGAAGCGTTTTATCCACCGCCTAAGATTTTTTCTCGTCTTGTTTATTTTAAACCAAAAGAAAATGTACAAGCTATTCCCGATGAAAAAAAATTCTGGAAATTTATTAAAATTTGTTTTCATCAACCTCGTCGAACATTAAGAAATAATTTGTCTCAATCTCATTATGATTTAGATAAAATAGAAGAAAAACTTCTTGTTCTTCGTTCGCAACAATTGGGGATGAAGGACTTTTTAAACATTTGGGCTATTTTTAATAAAAGTTAGAGAGTTCTAAATTTTTTATTTTAAATAGATAATTGTTTTTAAATAATAGTTAGACTTTACCAAGTTCAATTTTGGCTTGTTTGATAGCTTTTTTAATCTGTTGCTCGTATTGCTCTTCGGTTCTTATTGGAATTGAAAATTGTTGAACTTGATTTTCGAGTTGTGTAAGTTTTTCTTTTGGTAGTAGCATTAATGTTACTCTTTTTTTATTTCTTTTTTTTAGCATCATTACCATTTGCTCTGGTCTTAAATCTATTGTTAAGTTTTTTTCATTATCTCCATGATTGTTTATTGATTCAAGCATGATAGGTAGAATAGATGCGATTGAAAATGGCTCAAGAGGGAAGTTTTTACGATATCCTCTTCTTGTCCAACTAAAGAACCACCATTCGCTGTGAAGGGGAGATGCATCTCTAAAAAGGTTAGAATAACCAGCAAGTATACTTGGAATATTATAATTCAGACGAGGATCTTTTTTGGGAAGCCATGCTTTTTTTGTTGTTCTGTTTCTTTTCATTTTTACGCGGATCTGCGTTAATTTTTCGGGAAGTTTAAAGTTTTTTCTATTTATGAACCTTCTTCGAGAAAAAAGACTCCCGCCTTTTCCTAAAATATCGGCCTTTTGTATTCGATCAGAAAGTGAATAAAAGCTGTATATTTTTTTAAACATGGGATCGGAAGTTGCTTTGTCAATACCATTTCTAATAGGCATAGCAAGCATTATGAGCTCATCAATAACGATCTTTGAAGATTGTTTTTTTTCTTTTTTAACGTTTGCTAAATTGAGTACAATGTTTGCGCCATGGCTGTAACCAATAAATCTAATTTTTGGTTTGATTCCTTGAGAATGAAATTTTTCAAGTTCTTGCGTAAGTTGTCCATAGAGAATTTGTGACGCTTTATAACGTGTTGATTTTGTAATTAGGCCTTCCCATCCAAAGGTGTAGTAATGGTTCTTTGATGGATCTCTTTGGTATAAAAAGGTATCTAATTCATTGTAAACGTTTGCAATCGCTCCAGGAGCATTGCCTGGTTTTACTTCAAGATTAACCTTTTTAAGGCCAAGTCCTTGGATAGGTTGGTTTTTTCTGAAAAAGTTGTTTCCCCTTAGTTCACGTGTGGTTTTTTGATAAAAAGTTCCTTCTATCCGATCTTTAACAACATCAAAAAGCATTTTAATGTTAGGGCGTCGAAGCATATGGGAGAAGCTTCCATGGACAAAAATTGTTATCCAATCTTCTTGTTGTTTTTGAGCAAGAATAGAGTTTTGATCTTTTGATAGCCGATTGGCAGGCGATGGTATTTGAATAAAAGAGCTATAAAGCTTTTTGGTCGGTTGTTTAGAATATAATTTATATGGAACAAAAATAGCTGTAAGAACAGCTGTGATAAAGGTTAATAGGAAGATTTCCTTTTTGTGTACCATTTTTTCTCTTTGAAAATATTATATAGATGCCCCTCTTTTATTTAATTATAGCAAATTTCAATAGGTTTTTTCAAATAGACAGGTACTTTTTAGGTTTTAAAGGTGAAGCATAGCTATAGATTTATTCACTTCGTACCAGTAATGTTTACTTGTAATTTTCTGAGGTAATGGTTTTGGTATAAGGTCAACAGCTTGAGAAAAACTTATCGATTGAGGGAAAAGTTCAGTGCTGACAAAATTATTTTCATTTTTAATTGTTAACTTATTTTCATCAAGAACAGCAGTAGCTGTCATTTTACCGGATTGATGGTTGATAGCTCTTTCAGAAGCATCAATAATTGAGGGTAGAAGAATTAAAGTTGGAAGAGGGTATGTAGGAAAATCTTGACGAAATCCTCGATCAACCCAACCAAAAAACCATTGTTCAAGGTGATGTGGATTAACAGTTTGTATGATCTTTTGTTTTTGTTTGTTTATTAAAAAGATTTAGATTTCCCCTATATATCCATATTAAATGATATTTTCTATGTTCGCAAGAGGTCAAAAGGCTTTGCGGGTGGGGCTATTGAGTTTGTATTTTTTTTATAAAATGCAACTATTTCAAATAAGGTCTTTGGATTTGTAAAGTGAAGTAGTTTATCCAAGAGAAAGATATAAAAAATCGGAGAGAATATGGCAAAAACTTCAGTTGAGCTAAAGGTTGGCAATGTCCATTGTGCAAGCTGCACTATAAGTATAGAAAGAGCAGTAAAAAGGGTTTTGGGTGTTTTGAGCGTGGTTATGAACTATGCAACCAGAACTGTTTTGATTGATTTTGATTCAAAAAAATGTACTAAACAGCACCTTATAAAAGCGATACAAAAAGAAGGATATACTGCAACAGAACAAGGAATGACTAGAAAGAAGGTTTTTTCTGGTCATGAACATGCACATGAGCATGGTTCAGTTGATAATCAGCAGGCAATGAAATTGTTAAAGTTTCAGTTGGTTATTAGTATTTTTGCATCGGTTCTTTTGATAATTGGTTCTATGGTTCCATGGGCACCAGCATTATTAAAAAATAAATTGTTTATGTGGATTTTGGCAACGCCAATTCAGTTTTGGGTTGGGTGGCGATATTACGTAAGCAGCTGGAATGCGTTAAAACACAAAAAAACTAATATGGATGTGTTAATTGCGTTGGGCACATCAGTCGCTTATTTATATTCTGTTTTTGTGGTTCTATTTGAATCTGAGATTGCTGCTGCAGGTATTCCAACATATGTTTATTTTGAAGCTTCAGCTGCGATTATAACGTTTATTTTATTGGGTAATTTTTTAGAAATGCGTGCTCAAGGAAGAGCTTCTGTAGCGATAAAAAAATTGGTTGAGTTGCAACCGCATAATGCGCGAGTATTGCGTTTTGGTAGGAACCAAGAAAAAGAGTGGATTACTGTTTCTGTTGAAGCAATAAAGTTTTAGGGTGTTGTATGGCTCCAACCTGGCGACAAAATTCCGGTTGATGGTTTTGTTATTGCTGACCAGTCAGTTGCTGATGAAAGTATGGTAGCGGGTGAGAGTATGCC
>DAOVGZ010000017.1 GCA_030672115.1 bacterium
CTTGCGGAGTTGCCCAAGTATCATCTTCACTTGAAAAGTGTATATTCTTCCCCTTGGCTTTCTTCACAAAAAGGGAAAGCTTTTGAGACATATAAGTTATCAATTATTTTGAATAATTTTAAAAAGTAGGTCAATTTTTTTAGTTCACATTCAATATCTTGTATGAATTTTGTCATTGGCGCAAAGCTGTTGGTTGGTTCGTTGGTATCGATATAATATGCCTGAATGTTTGTCGCCAGTTCTTGAGCAAGATCTTGTTGAGGTATGGCAAGCAGTTCTTGAAAATTCATTGATTCTTTCCAGTTAGACCAAAGATGTTTTTGTTTAAGATATTGGTGAATCATAGCAATAACTAAGCATATAGATGCATATGTTCCAAGAATGCTAGATATGAGCAGTTTATATTTATGATCAGAAACAAGTTTTTTTGTTTGATTGAAAAATCCAAGAATCTGCTTTTGCATATGATTAAATGTAACATTTATATTTTGTGTAAAATTCATTTTGAGGTTGATCGATTGTATAAATTTTATACTCGTATTAAAAACAGCACTCATTTTATTTTTGATATCAATTACGAAAGTAAGATTGTTAGAAATGTGAGGCATAATGTCAACGGCAACTTTAACGTTAACATTGTCACTTTTGTTAACATATGGAATTTTTTCTTCAATAACGTTAATAGTTGTTTTTTTTACAGGGTTGATAGCTTGAATTGTTGGTACATATACTATTGAAAATAAAGCGAAGAATAAAAAAATAGTACTTTTTTTTTGCATTACATTTCTCCTTTAATAAATTATTTTTTTATAGAGCATTTGTCACCATAGCTTCTTGTTCTTGCCGTTGCAATAGTTGATTTGTTTTTTGAGCTTCATATCTTTTTGGCTCATTTTTTTTCTATACTCAATTGCAGAAAGAGTTTTGATGTTGCTTGTCAATATTATAAGGGGGAGTTTCTAAGGGGTTTTAGGATTAAAAGATGGTAGTTATGGAAGGTCAAAATTAAGGAGGGAGTTATGTCGTGGTTGGTATCTGCTACGGATTTTCTTTTGTCTGAGTGGATATGGAATGTAACATGGGGATGGCACCATATTCCGATCAATATATTTGTAATGATTTTTTTATTAAAATTTTTTGGTCGAATAAGGATTATGCCAGCTGTGCTATCAGCGTTTTTCTCGCAAATTTTTTCATTTTTAGTTTTAACGTTTATTGCAGTGTTTCTTCCAAAGTATATTTTTGGTACACAAGCTTTTCAGCAAACGTATTTTCAACAGACGTTAATGGATCCATTTTTAATTTGTCTTTGCCTTGGTGCAATTTATTTTGTACTCAATACATTATTTTTTATGTTGCTTAATCTAGTTTATAAAATTAATCTGCGCCTTTTTATTTTGATAGCATTTGTTGCAAATGGTATCTCGGCGTTTTTGGTATATAAGTTTTGGAGTTATAGCGCTTTGTAAAAAAAGGGAGAAAATATGTTTGAGATTTTAGCAAAAAAGGCTTTGTATTTTCATGCATTATTTGCTTTTATGATTTACTTGTTTGGAAGTTTTTTTACGATTGTTCTTTTAGAATATAAACTTAAAAATGTAAACTTAAAACATACTCTTGCTGGCTTTGTATCGGTACTGTTTTCTGGTTTAATTGCTTATTTTATACCTGTTTTTTTACTAACAACACGTTCACTTACAATTTTAAGATTTGCTGGAATTATTTCTGCTCTTGTGATTCAAGGGCTTTTTTGGATGTTATGGTTTAAAGACGAATTTAAAAAATATTTGCCCGCTTTAATTGTAGCCTTTGTTTTAACGATAGCATTTGCATTATTTGTACATTATAGTTTTGTTTCTTATGTAAATATGATGATTGGCGGAGCTGTTAAAGGCGCTGCAACAAAAGCTGTTACTGGCATACTTTCTGATTTTATGTAACAAAAAAGGGGGAAGCTTATTGGCTTTCCCTGTCTTTTAATATAAGAAAACTTTTTTAAAGATGATTCATTTTAGAAATATTTTTTGTAGGATGGTTGTCACGTTTATAACTTTTTTTAATAAATTAAGGAATTTGATGATCGTAAGAAAAGGGGTCTCATTATTTTTTTTAAGCTATTTATTGATTGTTTTTCAATGTGATTGTTTTAGTCAGAGAAAGGGAAAAGTTGATCTTCCAACTATAGCTATTGTTACAACCGGAGGAACTATAGCAGAAAAAAAAGATCCAGAAACTGGAAGCCTTATTCCTATTGTTTCTGGTTATGATCTTGTGCAAGCGGTTCCTGGTATTTCTGATTTAGCAAAAATAAAAATTTTTGAATTTTCTAATATAGATAGCTCAAGAATGACTCCTGATATATGGAAAAATTTGAGTAAAAAAGTGGATGTTATTTTAAAAGATACAGAAATTGATGGTGCCATTGTTACCCATGGTACTGATACTATGGAAGTGGGTGCATATTTTTTGGATCTTACTGTACAAAGTGAAAAACCGGTTGTGTTTGTTGGGGCAATGAAAGATGCTTCCAGTTTTTCTCCTGATGGACCAGAAAATATATACAATGCTCTTGTTCAGATAACCTCCAAACAAGCACATTGTTTTGGCGTTACAGTAACGCTTAATCAGTATATTCATTCGCCAAGAGATGTAAGGAAAACAGAAACAACAAATATTCAAACATTTGATTCGGGTAAAAAGGGGTGTTTAGGATACATTGCTGCTGGTATGGTTCATTGCTTTAGAAAAAGATTTTGTTCACAAAAATTTTTTTTACCAAAAACGTTGAAAGATGTTTCACTTATAAAAACATTTGCGGGAGATAATGGAAGTTTGGTTCGTTATGCTGCTGATAGTGATGTAAAAGGAATAGTTATTGAAGGTGTTGGTGCCGGAAATGTAAATGAAGAGGTGTATAAAGCAATTTTATATGCTTTGGAAAAAGATATTTTTGTTGTACTAACAACAGCGGTTTTTGATGGCGCTGTTTATCCTCTTTATGGAGGAAATGGTGGTGGGTATGAATTACAACAAAGGGGTGTTATTTTTGCAGGTGATTTGCCTAGTGAAAAAGCAAGAATATTATTGATGCTTGCTCTTGCTCAAGATAATTCTTCATCAGAAACAATAGCAAAATGTTTTGAGATGTAGATTCTTTTGTAAAATTTAAAATAAAAGCGCCGCATAAAAAGTGGCGCTTTTTGCTTGTTTTGGTTAGGTATTAGGAATTATTTTTTTGAGGTCCTTTGATTAATAGATCCCTTTGTATTTATTATGGGTATTATGTTTTTCTTTGCTTTGGAGTTTGTTTTATGTTTGGTATAATCCACTTCAGGGACATACCTTCCAAATCCAAAACCACCAACAAATTTGCCAGAAAGATTTTGTTTTTTGAAAAAACTCAAAATCTTTTTAATTTTATTCATAGTAAATAATGGTTTTGTCAAAAAAAGAATAGATAACACAATTACACTTTTACAATTAAAAATGTTTTTCATTATAGGCCTTTCCGGGAAAAGTTTTTTTTAATTCTTTTGTGTCAATTTTTTTCATTGTTATTAAAAACAGATTGTTTTACTTTATATTTCCACTTTTTTAAAATAGCTGATATTGATCAAACGATAATACAACTAAAAGTATACCTTTATTTAATATTTTATAGATAGGTTTTTTCGCTATTTTAACAAGGCTTTGTAATTTTGTTATCATGACTTTTTAAAGATTTTTAGATTTTTTTTGAAAATAGGAATGTGATGGCACATAAAGATATTGTTTTAACTGGCGACCGGCCGACAGGGCCGTTGCATCTGGGGCATTTTGTTGGTTCTTTACAAAATAGGGTTATGCTCCAAGAAAAATATAAACAGTATGTCATGATTGCTGATTTGCAAGCTATGACAGATAACGTTGATAATCCTCAAAAAGTTCGTGATAATGTTTTGCAAGTTTTGCTTGATTATCTTGCTGTTGGAATAGATCCTAAAAAAACTTCTATTTTTATTCAGTCTTTAATACCACAAATAGCAGAACTTTATGTTATTTATATGAATTTGGTTACGGTAAACAGATTGAAAAGAAATCCAACCATAAAAGTAGAAGTTCAACAAAGAGGGTTTGGTCAAAATGTAACGGCAGGGTTTTTGACATATCCTGTTCATCAAACGGCAGATATAACTGTTGTTAAAGGGACATTGATTCCTGTTGGTATTGATCAGCTTCCTATGATAGAACAAGCAAATGAAATTGCTCGAAGATTTAATCATATTTACAAAGTTGATGTTTTTCCTGAAGTGAAAGCGTTGACATCAAAAGTCTCACGACTTCCTGGTACTGATGGAACTGCAAAAATGAGCAAATCTTTGGGTAACGCAATTTTTTTATGTGATACGGCTGATGTTGTAGCAAAAAAAGTTATGACCATGTACACCGATCCTAAGCATATACGCGTTGAAGATCCGGGCAACATCGAAGGCAATACTGTTTTTTCTTATCTTGATGCGTTTGATCCAGATCAAAAAAGGGTTCAAGAGCTTAAAGATCACTATCAACGTGGCGGTCTTGGGGATGTAAAAATTAAAAGATATTTAGTAGATGTTTTGAATAATCTTCTTGAGCCAATTAGAACAAAAAGAGAAGCGTTGGCAAAAGATCCGCAAGAGGTTATGAAAATTGCGCTTAAAGGTTCTGATGATGTGTTAGAAGTTGCAGAGCAAACGATGAAGGAAGTAAAAGAAGCTATTTGTTTGAACTATAAATAGTAAATAACGAATGATGTAAAAGGCGCAGTATTGCTTGTAAATAATGCTGCGCCTCTTTATTGTTTTAATTATGCAAAAGTAATAAAACATATAAACTAAGTGACTATGGAAAATAATAAAAAACGCGTACTTAATTACCTTTCGACTTTTATCACAGACAATAAAAAAGAAAAAATAAATAAATTTATTGTTGATAGAACAAGGCACGTGACACTTGTTTTAGAAGATATATATCAATCGCATAATGCAAGTGCCGTTTTGCGTTCGACTGAATGTTTTGGAATACAGGATGTTCATGTTGTGCAAAAAAGAAATCGTTTTGATGCAAAGCAGGGCGTTACCATGGGAGCATCAAAGTGGTTAAACCTTTATGAACATGAATCAGTTAAAGATTGTTTTGCACAGTTAAAAAAAGATGGATACAGGATTGTTGCAACAACTCCGCATGAAAAATCATGCACGCTGCAAGAACTACCGCTTGATAAAAAATTTGCTTTTGTTTTTGGGACAGAAGAAACGGGACTTACCAAACAGGCTCTTGATTTGGCAGATGAATATGTTGTTATTCCAATGTATGGTTTTACCGAAAGTTTTAATGTCTCTGTGAGTGTTGCAATTTGTTTGTATCATGTGACAACGCAACTTCGACAGTCAAGTATCGCGTGGCAGCTTACTAAAGATGAGATTTTGGATTTACGGCTGCAGTGGGCGCGAGCAATTGTCAGAGGTGCTCAGGCTTTAGAGCGAAGATTTTTGCAAGAATCTAACAATGAGTAACTATTTATTAGTCGACATAAAAATCATTTAAAAGATCGTCGGCTATTTTTTCAGCTTTTTCTTTTTCTTCATCAAGTATTGCTATGTCGCGATTTATATTGGGAATATTTTTAAGCGCAACACAATCTTCAATCGATTTTACATCAACAACAAATTTTTCATCGAATATATTTTTGGAAAATGGGGCAGGATTTTCTTTTGCATGATTGTCTTCAAGAAGTTGGGCAATTAAAAGATTTTTATTATATTTTTCAAGTTGAAGCTTGATGACTAAATCACAAATTGTAGCTTCATTTTTTTTCGTGAGATTTTTTTTATATGTTGATTCTGAAGTAAACGTTTTTTTGCAAGCTTCGCCTATCATTTTTCCAAGAGGATACATAATCGTGGCGATAGCAAGTTTTTTGGCATAATCTTTTTGTGGAATTATTTTTTCAATATAATTGTCGATAGATGGAGCAATATTTTTTTTAATTTGAGCAACAATATACCAAGATGTTATTGCTGATGGAGCTTGTTTTGCTAACATACCAGTAATGCTGCCAAATCCAAAAAAGAAGTTTTTAAAAAATGTTTGAGGATGTTTTTTTTGTACATTCCTCTTATTGCTGATTTGTCTTTTTTTTTCTAATAAAACGTTATGAACCTTTGTTTTGTATTTTATATTCTTTATATTTTTTTGTATGAATTTAAGTGATTCGTGGCACTTTTCAGGATCAAAGGTATGGCTTTCTATAGAGGATAAATCAATTTTTTTTGGATAAATTTTTTTTTTTGAAAATAATGTACAAACAGTGGTATTGATTTTTTTTGCAATGAATCCAATGATTGTATCTTCACCGAATTGTAAAATACGATTGGCTGAACATTGTATGTTGAATGGGCAGCATGTAAAAAGAATCAATAGGAATACATAAAGAAATTTTTTCATAAGTTTCTTATTTTGTTTTTAGCCTTTATAAATGGGGTAAATTCAGGTTCTCAAATTATACTTTCAAAGTCAATGTATGGATATTTTTATTTTGACAGATTAAGGTGATGTCTATTGAATTAAGTTTGTATGTTGAGAATATAAATTTTTTTAGGAGCTACTCATGAAGTCAATATTCTTTGATTATACCCCAGAATCGAGTCGCGTTACAGTTAGTGATATAGAAAAAATTACAACAAAATTATTACCAGAACTTCATCAAATTAAAAATGCAGTTGGAAGTGGTTATAAAAATGAATATGCATCATTAAATCTTTCATCTAATTCTCAAATGATTGATCATGTAAAAAATCTTGTTGCAAAGAAAAAAAAAGATCTGAATATTTGTGTTCTTGTTGTTATTGGTATTGGGGGATCAAGCTTAGGAGCCGTTGCTGTACATGAATCGATTAATGGTGTTTTGTATAATGAGTTATCTTCTGAGATGAAAATTTACTTTGTCGATACCATTGATACAGATTATGTGCGCACTGTTCTTTTGTTGGTGGAAAGAGAATTTAAAAATGGTGGAGGCGTTCTTCTTAATGTTGTTACAAAATCTGGAACAACGACAGAAACCATTGTTAATTTTGAAATTTTTTTAGAGCTTTTAAAAAAATATAAACAAAAATCATACGCTGATCATATTGTTATAACATCCGATCGAGATTCAAAGCTTTGGAATTATGCACAAAATGAAAAAATTGAAACATTGGAAATTCCTAAAAACGTAGGTGGTCGTTTTTCTGTTTTTTCTCCGGTTGGTTTATTTCCGCTTGGGCTTGTTGGTGTTGATATTGATCAACTTTGTTCAGGTGCATTGAGTGTTGTTGATAGCTGTACTGAAAAAGATCTAAAAAAAAATTATGCCGCAGAGAGTGCTGCTTTTGTTTATGCACAGTATAAAAAAGGTTTTTCTATTCACGATACATTTATTTTTTCTCGTGATATGCGTGCTGTTGGTGATTGGTACAGGCAGTTAGTTGGAGAAAGCCTTGGCAAAAAGGTTGATAGATCTGGCAACGTTGTAAATGTTGGAATTACGCCAACTGTTTCGGTCGGAACAAATGATTTGCATTCTGTTGTGCAATTGTATCTTGGTGGTCCTCGTGACAAATTAACAACATTTATAACTCTTAAAGATGATCAAGACGAGTTGCGAGTTCCTCAATTTGATGAGTTTGATTCACTGGTTGCAAATATTCAAGGTAAAACGGTAGCTTCAATTCGTGCTGCGGTTGTTCGTGGTGTTCAACGAGCGTATCATGCAGACGAGCGGCCGTTTGTGACAATAGAAATTCCAGAAAAGTCAGCTTTTTGTTTGGGACAACTTTTGCAGATGAAGATGATCGAAGTCATGTATCTGGGCTATCTTTTGGGGGTTAATCCTTTTGATCAACCACAAGTTGAGTTGTACAAAAAAGAAACAAGAGAGATTTTGGCTGCGCAATAGTTGCTATTGAATGTATTGCTAAAAGCTGACTTTTTGCTGTTTTTTTGCAAGTTCCGCAAGCTCTAGGTTTAATTTTTCTTGTTTTGTATCTTGTTCTTTTATTTTTTCTGCAAGTATTTCAAAAGTTGTTTTTAGCTTTTTTGTTTGGTTTTTTGGCGGCTTATTTAAAGGGTTTTGTGTATTATTCATGAGTTTGGCAAAATTTTTTATGCATGAATTGTAGTTGGTTTTTTGAAGTTCATTAAATTTCTTTATTGTTCCATCAGATAGGGTTTCTTTTTTATCATTTTTATCGAAAAAATCATCGCCAAAGAGTTCTCGTTTTAAGGTTTCGTTTTTGCTGCCGCCGCTGTTAAAAAAATTTTTAAACATAGAAAAGCTTTTGGTGCAAGATAAAGTGACGAGTAAAATTGCAAAGAATAATGGTGATTTTATGTAATTCATTGGAGTTTCTTTCTTTAAAGATGCTTTTTAGTATTTAGTTTCTTTAAATATAGTACTCAATTTTTATAAAAAATAAACGGTTGATTAGCCTTTTTTTGCTAATCAACCGTTTTTATATTTTTTATCATAACTTGTGTCTGTGCTATATATCACATTCTTTATATTTTATTTTCACTGTTTCCATAAAATCACCAAAAATCGGTGAATAGTACATTACTGGTTTTTTTAGTTGTATTGTATTTGCTTGATTTGAATTAGGAACTTGCGTAACCAACTCGGAATACGATTTTTTTGGTGAGAATATGTTGTTACATATATTTGTGATAGGTCCATAGTGCCCTGCGTGATAATTTTCTTCAATGCCTTTTGTAGCAATTTTTATATTTGTTGCCAATTTTGAGAGGGTTTTACTGGATGTAGAATTTCTTCCCTTTAGTAGTTTGCAGCTATTTTTTACGAGGCCGCTGCTGAATTCTGCTACGTGTTTGCCACCCCACACGTTTGAAAAAACTTTTTTTGCCCAAGCAGGCCGAACAAAAGAAAGCGCAATAAATCCTGAGGTATAAATCGCCATTTTTCCAACTTTGGCAAGAGCAAGCATTTTTGCTGAATGTACCCATTTTTTTTCAAATTTTGCCGTAGAACATTCAAGCGTTTTAGGGTGAAAGTATGCGCTTTGTGTTAAATTGGCAGTTAAAAGGCTACCCAAAAGTGCTATTGAAAAAATAATTTTTAATTGATTGTTTTTCACTTGCTTCCTTCTTTTTTCATTTTGTATTTGCAGCTAAGTTGAGTTGTGAAAAGGCTATAAGGTTATACTTCTATTTTTGTATAAACAAACGGGTAATTAGAATTTTTTGCTAATCGCCCGTTTGTTTATAGTTTTAAATATTTTTTATTCTCTGAAGTCGAGTATCTTTAAACTTGGTCCAATATGAACTACATGTTCTCTTGTTTCGTGGTTTAGTCTTTTGCCAGAATCAATATTTTTGACAGTAAATACAAAGCTTCTATCTCGATAAAGTCTTCCTGATTGGCCGGGAGAGAGTCTTAATCTTCTTCTGTCACTTTCAACAGTAATTATAGAGTTAGAGTTATTTTGTATTCTCCAATACAATAAGCCTTGACTATCTTGCCAGTTGTATCTTCTTGAGTAGCCACTTCCAGTATAGGTTCCTAAGCCCCAATATCCTCTATGGCCATAACCACGTCGATATCCTCTATGGCCGTAGCCTCGTCGATATCCTCTGCGTCCGTAGCCTCTGCCACCTACTCCAACTCTAATTCCAAAACCGCCGCGACGACGACCAGCGCCTCTTCGTGCGTTGAGCTTCATATATGTGATACTGCCAAGTCCGGCAATAAATAGAGCTGAAAAGAGCGCTATTATTTTTAATTTTTTCATAAAATCTCCTTTTTTAACACATAGTCTTTTATTTTTTATTTGCTATTTTAAGTCGTTATGCTCATTAATTTTACAATAGCAATTTAAACCAAAAAAAGGCAAGAGTGCAGAGGCTTTTGATTAGATAGCCTGAGTTGTGGCTTTAAAAGATTAATAATTAAGTGAGGATTTTTTAAAGAAAGGTGGGGAGTTTAGGGTTATTTGCTCAATATACTTAAGATTTTTGCTCCAAATTCTTGAGCAGATTCCGGTCCTATTGCAGTTACAATCGTATTATCTATAACGACTGGTTTTCTAATAAATAATGCGCCAGCTTTTTCTAAAATGGCAGTAAGTTTATTATCGCCGTTCCAGCCAGTTACTTTTTTATTGGTAATAACACCACTTTTTGCCAAAATTCTTACCGAAGCACATATTGCTCCAAAAGGTTTATTGGCATCGGCAGTCTTTTTCAAAAGATTGTAGCTAGTTGCATTGTCAAGGTGCTGCAAGGCGCCAGGACCGCCGATAAAAAAAATAGCATCAAAATCTTCTGGTGTTACGTTTTTTAATTCTTTATCAACAGTTGTTGTTGTGCCATCACTTGCTGTTGCAATTTTATTGTCTGTATTGCTTGCTGTAAGCACTGCAATGCCACTGTGTTGCAAGATTCCTTTTGGAACTGAATATTCAATTGGTTGATATCCCTGACTCGCTATAACAAGCAAAACTGTATGCATTATGAAATTTCCTTTTTTTATTGGATTTCATTATTGATTTGGTTTTGAGCTTCATTTTTATATTTTGCAGAGTAGAAAGTAAACGATTGCTTGTCAATATATGCAAATGTCTGCAAAACAGGATAGGTAGCATCTTGATAAGAGAGAGACTCTTTTAGTGGTGTTATAGTAATAAAATTATCCAAAGAAAGTTTTATTTTTTTTTTGTAGGTTCCAATTGAATGAATTGTTGTACCTTTTTTTTCAGCTGCTCGCTTTAAAAAGAAAAAACTTCGCCAGCCATTTTTTTTAAGTGTTCCATTCCAGTAGGGTAAATAAATTTTTTTTATAGAAAGAATGGAGCATAATTTTTCAAGAGCCTTAAAGGTCATAATGCTTGGCTGAAGGGCGATAACATGATCAATTATTGTTGTTCCTGTAGATTTTATAATCTGTGGAGCAAGAGTGTATTCCACCCATGATGGTGCAGATATTCTTTTTCCAATAACGCCTGGATCGATAATAATTGTTGTTTTGTTTGATTTTATAATTGAAACATCTCCTCCATTGCAGCTTATTGATTCAATAACTGTTTTATTGGAAGATATGAGTTTAAAAAAACTAAAAGAGCAAAGTAACAAAAGAAAAAGTAAAAAAACACTACGGTTAAGGGTATTAGTTTTTTTGTTTTGTAGAATGGCAAAAGCAAGCATAGGAATGAGAATCAAAATAAATATTGATGGCTGAGTAAAACCAATAAGAAACGTTTTGTGGCTACCAAAAGACATTAATGCTACCCACCATGATGAGACAGATTCTAATAAAAAAATAAGAAGTTGATTAGGAATACAAATAAGCTCTAGAAAAAAAATAAGTGATGAAAGCAGTAAGAAAATAGCTAGAAAAGGGAAAAAAATAAGATTTCCAATAATTGACAATAAAGATATTGGTAGCCCCCAGCTGAGCAAAATAGGGAGTGATACGGTTGTTATAAAAAGTTGGATTTGTACAAATCGTAAGAGCCAAATTCGTACTTTGTAGAAGGTTGTTTTCATATTGCTAGTATAGCTTTTGGTGGCAACATTGTCACATTTAAATTTTTTTTATTGAGTTTGCATGTCTAAATGAATTATTATGGTGATAGTATTTATTGAAGTTATATTCTTGAAAAAAAGGAATTAAGTATGAAAAAAATTGGAAAATCACGCGTCAAAAATGCATGGAATAAATTGATGAATTCTACGCAAAAAAAGCTTTCGCGTGGAGCAAATAATATTAACAAGATTATTACATGGGCTCGTTCAGATAATTGGCGCCGCAAAAAAAACGTTAAAAAATAAGCTTATACTTCGTATTGTTTAGATGTATCTTCAGAAAAATCATCTAAAATATTATAGATTGAGTTTAGTCTTTTTTTTATCCAGGACTTTATTTTATTGTGTGGATGAGCATTTTCTATAAGTTCTTTTGCTTTATTCCTTAAATTGTCGCTTTCAATTTTTTTATTATTGATATCTTGATCAATAAGTTCGGCTTGTTCTTCAAGGTTTTTAATTGTTTTTTTTAGTTTTTCAACTCTGTTTAATCTTGCATCTCTTTCATTCTCAAGAGGTGATATCGCATTTTTTAGTTCATTGAGTTCATTCGTGTTTTCTTTTATCAAAGTCATACTTTCAGTTGTAAACTTTAGATTTAAAAACCATGAATCAAACGTTTTAGTAAACTTTTTAAAAAATGTTCCTTTTTTAACTGTTGAATAGCAGGCTTTGGCTAGATTTTTTGATGCGTGTTGAAACATGCAGTTTGCTTGATAAGTGGCGCAAGCAAGTGCAAAAAGTATACTGTATACAATTTTTTGATTTATATATTTTTTTATCATAAGTCGCTCCATTTTTCATATTTGTTTGATTTTTTAGGGAGTTCGTAGAATTCAAGATCTCCATCAAAAGAGAAATAATCTATAAAATAGTTTGATGGGTTATTGTTTGTTTCTTTATTGCAAAAATCTTCAGTAGCAAGGCTTGGATATTTTTGAATATAATTATTCAATCGTGTCATCGGTCCATAATTGCATGATTTTACATTTTGTAAAATTTCCTCTTTTACTTCATTTGCTCGAGTAAGAAATAAAGGCTTGAAGTTTTGTCCTTTTAATAATGCGCATGCTTTTGCAGTAAGTTGGCAGGTATATTTTGCAGTGTCTTTTCCGCCCCAGAAGCTAGAAAATAAATTTTTTGCCAATTTAGGTTTAAAATATGAAAGAGTTACAAATGTGGTTGAATAAGCTGCTAGCTTTAAAGGCTCTATTATTAGAATTTTTTTAATTTTCTTTGTCCATGAAGGATCCCATTGCTTTAAAGAGCATTCAACCGTTTTAGGGTGAAAGTATGAGCTTTGTGCTAAATTAGCAGTCAAAAGACTACTCACAAACATTATCGAAAAAATAGTTTTAGAATTTTTATTAATCATTTTCAAACCCTCTCCGTTTAGGTAAGAACCTTTTTTTTACTACTATTAGTGTCGCAAAACAGGGTTTCTTGGTCAAAAGGGTCGAGGTGATATTGATCTAATGGGCGTAATCATGTTTATATAAGCAGTTTTGAGGCAAAAAAGGGAATAAAAAAGTTTATTTAATCGATAAAATCGATTTTAATATCTTTTAGGACGATTGGTTGGGTGTATAAAGAAGCTTTATTGGCCCATTAAGACGTTTAATAGCTACAAATAGGACCGAAATAGCCGATAGGTTTTTACTTTTGAGGTATATTTTGCGTATATGTGTTTTTTTTACCTTAGAGACGGGTGGTTCTGCTGGTCCCATAACTTGGACAGGTAAATCATGCTTTTGGGCAATCTGGATTAAATTTGCTGCAATTTTGGCTGATTCTGACTCAACTAACTGTTGGTCTGTGTGTCGGAGTTCTAATTCAGCAAGTCTTCCGTAAGGCGGGTAGGATAATAATTCTCTTTTTTTTATTTCGTTGGAGTAAAATCTTAGGTAGTCCGTTTCATTAAGATAAGCAAAAACAGGGTGATCATCCATTGTTTGTACAATGACGGTACTATGTTGACTTTGTCTTCCTGCTCGCCCTGCAACTTGAATAAGTTGTTGTAAGGTTGTTTCTGTTGCGTTGTAAACTGGAAAATGTAAATTTAAATCTGCCCATAAAATACCAACTAAGGTAACACCAGGAAAATGAAACCCTTTTGTGATCGTTTGAGTACCGACAAGAATGTTTAGTTTTCCACTTTCAAAGTTACTGAGTGTTTCTTTCCAAACTGTTTTTTTTCGAGTGGTATCCATATCTGCTCTGCCAATATGAGCATAAGGGAAAAGTTTTTCTAAAATAGTAACAACTTGTTGGGTACCAATTCCTTTTTTTATAAATTCTTTCTTTTTACATTCAGGGCATTGCTTAGGAAACGCTCGTGTATGTTCACAATAATGGCAGGTAAGTATTTCTTTTTCATGAAGAGTCAAGCTAACAGAGCAGTGAGGACATTCGAAAATAAAGCCACAATCTTTGCATTGCACAAAAAAACTAAATCCTCGTCGATTTAAAAAAATAATTGTTTGTTCTTTTTTTCTGAGGCGATCACGAATTTCATTTTCTAGTTTCTGGCTAATCCAAAAATTGCGTCGATAATTTTTGTCTGTTAGTAAAACGGTTTGTATTTTGGGGAAAGAGCCAGCAA
>DAOVGZ010000045.1 GCA_030672115.1 bacterium
ATCCAGTCCATGATTGCTTCACCATCATGGACCTCGCCCAACTTGTGGGAGACACCTGTATAATAAAGAATTCGCTCAGTGGTTGTTGTCTTGCCTGCATCAATATGCGCGGCAATACCAATATTTCTATAGTTTTTCAATTTTTCTACTGGACTACTCATTGTATATACCCTTAACTACCAAGCATAATGTGAAAAGGCTCTATTAGCTTCAGCCATTCTGTGCACATCTGTTTTTTTCTTTAAAGCATTACCGCGACCTTCATGAGCTTCAATGAGCTCAGAAGCCAAGCGTTCTGCCATTGTTTTATTTGATCTTTTTTTAGCAGCACCAATGATCCAACGAATTGCTAAAGCTTCACCTCTCTCTGGGCGAACTTCACGAGGAACCTGATAAACAGAACCACCAACTCGACGAGATCTTACTTCAATAAAAGGTAAAACCTGGCCGAAAGCCTTTTCAAACATTTTTAAAGTTTTTTCTTTGTCGCCATCGACCTTTTTGCCTAAAATTTCCAAGGCTCCATGAACAATGGATCGTGCAACATTTTTTTTACCTTGCACCATAACAACATTAATAAACTTTTGAACAAGTGATGAACTATAAACAAGATCAACACCTATATCTCTTTTAAAACTTTTTTTTCTACGCCTTGGCATAATTCAAATCCTCTACCCTACGGGCGCTTAGTACCGTACAGTGAACGTGATTGCTTTCTATTTTCAACACCATTTGTATCAAGAGCTCCACGAACAATATGATACTTTACACCATTTAAATCTTTTACCTTACCACCACGAACCAAAACAACGGAGTGTTCCTGCAAATTATGGCCTTCACCGCCAATATAAGCTGTAACTTCAATACCCGTTGAAAGTTTGACACGAGCAACTTTACGAAGAGCTGAGTTTGGTTTTTTAGGCGTTACAGTGAAAACACGTGTACAAACGCCTCTTGCATGTGGACCGCCCTTAAGCGCAGGGCTTTTGGACTTAGATCGAGCTCTTTTTCGAGAAGAACGAGCCAACTGGTTTATCGTAGGCATAGCTAAAAATTCCTATTCAATTACAAATAAATTTGTTTCAAAAACACATTTTCGGAAGAACAATAACCTCAAATACTACTAGTAGATTACCTTTTTTAATATTTTTTTCAAGCCAAACTGAAAAAAACAGATAACAAATCGTGAAAGCAGAATTTTTCTCAGCGTCAACTATTGATATATTTAATCTTTTATCCTAAGGAAATGCCATGTTTATGGACTTATCTAATAAGACATGCTACGTTGTTCTCCAAATATTCAATCAACCGCATGTGTGAAGCCTGATGTTACCTCAATAGACCCTCATAGTCAAGGAGCAAAAATATGGCGCTAACAAAGCTGCTATTTTCATTGTCAAGCAATATTGCCCTCACAGCAATAGGAATACTCGGAATCGGTTTTATTATTGGTTTTCACGAGTTTGGCCATTTCATTTTCTGCAAAATATTTAAAGTGAGAACTAACAGCTTTGCAATTGGCTATGGACCAAAAATTTGGAAAAAAAAATTCAAACAAACAGAATTTTCACTTTCCGCTATTCCAATTGGTGGCTACGTTGAAATGGCAGCCGAATCTCCAAAAGGACCTAAAGACCCTGCCTTATTCACCTCCAAACCTCTTTACCAAAAACTTTTTGTTATTTTTGGAGGCGTTGCTTTTAATCTATTCTTTGCATATATGGTCCTTTGTCTAACATTTTTCTTTGGACTCCCCAAAACTCCCCTTTTATATCCAATCAATTCAACCGCAACTATACAAAATGTTTCAAAAGACTCTGCAGCCGAACAATATGGCCTCAAAGTTGGGGACAAAATTTTACAAATTGACGGACAGAATTTAGCTGGCAGTGCTCAAAGTCTATTTGCTATTACCAAACCTCTTGCAAAAAAAGAAGCAACACTTCTTATAGAAAGAGATGGTATAAAAAAAGAAATCACCATGACACTCGGATCGAGAAAAATATTTGGTGAAACTTACGGAACTCTCGGTGTAATTTTTGAAATGACTGAAAAAGCCGGCCTTCCATTAATCAGTTCTATCAAACAAGGAATTAAACTTGCCAATGCTTACCTTATTAATACAGCAAAAGCATATAAAAACATTTTTGTAAAAAGAGAAACAAAAGGACTTGGTGGCCCCATAGCTATCATTTCCGAAACTGTTAAAGGTGCTGCAAAAGGCGCAAAAATATTTTTCCTTTTCTTAGCTATAATCAGTATAAATCTTGCCGTTTTAAATCTTATCCCTCTTCCTATTTTGGATGGCGGCCAAGCTCTTCTTTTTACAATCGAAGCAATAATTCGTCGTCAACTTCCTGAACGTGCAAAAGAAATGGTATTCATTGCCTGCTGGATTGGAATGCTAATCTTATTCGTCTTTCTAAGTGCAAAAGACATTTGGCGTATCATCACTCCATGGACAGAGACTATTAAGAACTTTTTCAACATCTAAATATAAAAATATAGGGCCTCATCTTAAAAATGAGGCCCTAATTATTTTTTAACTTTTCCAACTACCCTTTTTAAAAACCTCTTCATTTAATTATTCAAAGTTCCTTTTTAACAAAAAAACTTCTACTTCCCTTTGAACAAATAAAGCTAAAAATTTAATATAAAAAAGAAGGCGCCGATATTTTTAAATATCGGCGCCTTCTTTAAAACATTTTGCAATCAAAGGCGACTAAACCTTTTTAGCTGATGCAGCTATTTGTGCTGCATGAGGATGCTCATTGCTTGCATAAACTTTTAACTTTTTAAAAGAAGCTCTACTGAGTTTATTTTTCGGCAACATACGCTTTACAGCGAGTTCAAGAATTTGAGTTGGATGTTTTGCCATCAACTCTCTTGCTGTCTGAACTTTATAGCCACCCATCCATCCAGTGTATCGATCGTAAATTTTATCTTCCATTTTGTTACCTGTCATAATAATCTTATGAGCATTGATAACAACAACGTAATCACCACAATCTGTATGAGGAGTATAAACTGGCTTATTTTTGCCTCTAAGTGTATCTGCAATCATAGTAGCAAGGCGTCCAAGGACCTTTCCTTCTGCATCAATGAGAATCCACTGAGGATCCCGGTCTTCTTTTTTCAGATAAAACGCCTTATTGAAACTCATAACAAGCCCTTTTGCCAACAAAATCTAATTTTTAACTTTATTTATCTTTTTATAAACGAACAGGTTGTTATATACATTAAAGCAAAAAGTGAATCTGGTCAAATGAATAAGATGCAAAACTATTTATTTATTAAGCAAAACATGTACAATAAATCAAGTCTAGAAATAAAATCTAATTCAAAAATAAAATACAAAGGAATATATCATGACTGACTCCTGGCTTGTTATAACACCCCCGATTATTGTCCTTCTTATCGCTTTTATCACAAAAAAATTAAACCCTGCACTTATAACAGGAATTATATGTGCAGCACTTATTGCCTCAGATTTTAGCATTTTTGGCAGCTCAAAATTAACAGGTGGACTTATAATTCAAAAGCTCACCAATATTGATAGTTTTTTTATTTATTCATTTCTTATAATGCTTGGAGCTGTAGTTACTTTAATTATCAGAACTGGTGGCGCAACAGCATTTGCAAATTTTGCTTCAAAAAAAATTAAAAATGCAAAACAAGCAGAAACATCATCTCTTTTATTTTCTTTTAGCCTTTTTATTGATGACTACTTAAGTAACTCAACTGTTGGCTATGTAATGCGACCATTGACTGACAAATTTAAAGTCACCCGCGCAAAACTAGCCTTTCTAGTTCACTCCATCGCGACACCACTCGTTGTTTTAGCACCTATCTCTGGCTGGAGTGCAATGATAACAGACAAGCTTTTAGAGGCTGGAATAACAGACCAACTTGGTCCTAAAGCAAAAATTCTTGCCAATCCATACTTTACGTATATCAAATCAATTCCATTTGTTTTTTATTCATTTTTAATGATTATATCTGTTTGGTTTATTGTCCGAAAAAGAATCTCTTATGGCCCTATGAAAGCCCATGAAGCGATTGCTGCAAAAACTGGCAACATCCATGGTGGAAAAAAAGATACTCTTAGCGCTGCTGACACCTTTAAAACAGTAAAAGGAACATTAGCAGATCTTTTTGTTCCTCTTTTCACCCTTGTTTGTGCAATTACAGCAGGAACCTTGGGAACAGAACGCTTTATAAAAGCTCTTGGCTTACAATCATCACCATCTTTTCTTTCTCTCTTTTTTGCTGGAGCATCTACACTTTTAATTACCCTGACATTTTCCTTATCCAGAAAAAAAATAAAATTCGCCCAAATTCCTAGTATTATTTTTGGAGGCTTTAAATTGTTTTATGATGCAATCATAATGCTTTTTCTTGCCTCTATTTTAGGTTCTATAATTATGGAAAACCTACTGACAGGACAATATTTAGCAAAAATCTTAGTTGGCAATGTCAGCTTAATGCTTATTCCACTCATGCTTTTTCTAGTTTCAGCTGCTATTGCTATTGCAACCGGAACTTCATGGGGAACTATTGCAATTATGATTCCTATAACAATCCCAATGGTTATCTCTTTGGCGCAAGTTAATCTACCTACAACAGTTGCGTCTATTACTCTTTTGTTTCCTGCTATTGGAGCTGTACTTGCAGGCTCAGTCTGTGGAGATCATATTTCTCCAGTTTCAGAAACAACAATCATGGCTGCAAACAGCGCAGGTGCACAACCTGTTGATCACGCAACAACACAGTTTTTTTACGCATTACCCGCAATTTTATCTGCATGTCTTGCATTCTTACTTTCAGGCTTTTTACTTTCGTATCCAATCTGGATAAATGTATCTATTTCTTTCGGCGTAAGCCTTATTGTTTGCCTAGTTATGATCAAATTGCTCGATACATCAAAAAAATAAATTAAAGGAAAAAGTGAAGTACTCAAAAAAAACAATACCCGTGCTTCTCACTATCTTTTTAGCTTCTAATAGTTTCGCCATGCAAAAATCCCTCAACAATGAAGAAGCTAAAAAAAGCGAAAGTCTTTTTTCAAAAAAACTAAAAAAAAAGAGAAAGAAAAAAAAAGGCGGCATTTCAATGCAACTTGGAACTATTGAAGAAGCAATCGAAGTAGCAAAAGAACTTCCTGAAAATATAAAGCTTGAAGGTAAAGAACTTATTGAAAATATAAACCGTGAAGGTGCAGAACTTGTTAATTTTTCATGTAAAAGACTTGAAACTTTGGTATTTAAAAGCTGTGGAGCAATTGGAGGAACTGTTTTATGTCTTATAGTACTTCATTATTTTTTGTATGGAAAAAAGCCGCCACTAGCATTTTTGTATAAAAAAAGCCGCGAAGTAACATAAAACAAAATGTTTCTCATTTATTTTATGAATAAAAAAAGGACTTCACTATGAAAAACAATATTAAAACAATTTTACTTTTTTCTTTAATTTCCCTCTCATTCAACCTCTGTTTTCCCATGAAACAAACAATTGAAATAAAGGAAAAAAATCACCACCCAACACAAAAATACCGAAAAAGAAGTTTCTCTTTCGACAGCAAAAAAGAAACATGGAGATCTCTTGATAAAAAAATAGAACTAAAAAATCTAGAAATTCAAAAATTAAAACTCACAAATCAACTAGAAACCAAAAAAATCCAAGAATTAAAATTCAAAAACCAATTAAAAGTCCACAATATCCTCCAAGGACTATGTACCGACAAAACAAATCTATCAGGTGGACTTACAGCGGAATTAGGAAATAATGCCAAAAAGGCAGTTGGAGCATTCGGCTTAACCTTGTTAACCTTTCCTGAACAAATCAGAAAGGCCCTCACAGAAATTTTTGCCAATGCAACAAAAGACTTTACTAAAGCAGTAACCAAAGGAAACCAAGAACTACAAAAAACCATAGAAAAAACAAAAGAAGAAGTACACAAAACGGGTACTAGTGCAAGCAGTGGCATTAAAAGCATTTTCAAATATATCTGCGTTGGAAGTTTTTTTACCATCTCAGGAATCCTTACAGTCAAACAACTCCTAAATAAAATATAAAAGCCTTAAATTCATTAAAACCAAGCTTCAAAAAGTAAAAAACCCATATTTATATCAAAAAAAGGCGTTTTCAAGCATATTTTGCTTAAAAGCGCCTTTTCTACCAAAAAACCAATGCAACCTCTCAAAAGGCCTTTTGCTTACTCTCTAGGGGGGCTTTTGCGCTCTTGAAAATCATCTAGTATTCTGAATATATAAATGGAAATCTTAAATTTTGGAGGAAATATTATGAAAAGAATAAAAAACACGATTTTTGCTATTCTTGTAGGGTCAATGGCCTTTTCTGCTTTTGGTAACGAATTTCACGTACACGTTGATGGCGCAAACCTTGGAAGAAGAACCACAAAAATGATCAACAATACCAACAAAACAGCTAAAGAACTCAATAAAACAATACTTGCTACTTTACCTATGATAAACAAAGTCTGTGGTACTGCTAACATCTGGGCTGAAATTATCAATAAACCAGCTGGTGAAAACAGTTTTATGCTCAACATGAACTGCGAAAAATTATTAAACGAAGCCAATGAAATACTAAATAAAATAGACTCAGGAATGTTTACTGCTGAACGAATTACTGAAAAATTTGAAAAAATAATCAAAAGCCCAGCCATGAAAAAAATGGTAGAGAATCTACAAAAAATTTTTGAGGGAGTTAAATTTAACGGAAACGTTAATATTGATCTCACGAAAAAAGAACTCGACGAATTCAAAACAAAATACGATAATGGCATAAATGAATCAAAAGAATGGCGCCTTTTTCTTGATAAGATTTATTATCCTATCAAAGTAACCTGCTACTCAACTGCCGTATTACTTTGGGCTGTAACAGTATATGTGGGCACTAAAATATACAAAGAAACACAAATTTAAAACAACTTACGATTCATACGAATCAGAAAAAGAGGATCCATTTGGGTCCTCTTTTTCTTTTTGCATCATTTTTTCAATTGCATCAATTTCTTTTGGAAGTTCTTCACTAAGACAAACAACCCCATCTTTAACCATCCAAAAATCATCTTCTATGCGAATACCAATATTTTCTTCTGGAATATAGACTCCTGGTTCAATGGTAAAAACGTCACCTTCTTGAAGTGGACGGTCAATATTACCAACATCATGCACGTCGAGGCCCAAAAAATGCCCGATACCGTGAATAAAAAAATTATCGAGACTTCGAGCCTTTAAAAACTTTTTCGCCAAATGATAGAGAGATTTGTCTTGTTCTTTTTCATTTTTTAGCCACATTCCTGGCCGAGCTTCTTCTGCAACAAACTTTTGTGTGTCCAAAACAGCTTGATAAAGCTCTTTTTGTCGTTTTGTAAAAGATCCCGAAACAGGATAGGTTCTGGTTATATCGGCACAATAGTTGCCTATTTGAGCACCAATATCAACAACTACAAGGTCTCCATCAACCAATTGTCCATTATTTGATGTGTAATGAAGAACTGTACCATTTTTTCCAGATGCAATAACAGAAGGAAACGCTTTTTGTGATCCTGAAGCAGTGAAAATATATTCTAGCGCACCTTGAACTTCTTTTTCTGAAACCTCTGACTCTATTGCCTGTGCTGCAGATTCATGTGCCATTATTGTTATACCAACAGCTTCATACATGCGTTCAATTTCTTGCTTATCCTTTTTTCTACGCATTGTTGCAACCGTACCAGAGATATCAACCAATGAAGATACAATTTCAGGAGCAAATTGCTTAATACGCTCAAGAATAAAACGTTGCTCAATATATTCGTAACTATTATCTGGAGCTAATACAAAAAGCTTACCACCATCAGCGACAATTTTTTTTAGTTGTTGTAAAAAGTTTTGATATTGTTGAGAAGTAAAAAATGGATGGAAACTATAACCTGAACATGTTTCGCCTAGTTTTCCTACCTGTGTAACGCCCAGTTTTTTTGGATTGTTTACATCAATAGTATTATCCATCCACTGTGAACGATCCATATCATACTTTGGAGTATACAATGTTGAAGTTCCATCAAAATTACACAACATAGCAACACCTGGCTCTTCAAGGCCTGTCAAATAAAA